>CAZLBO010000233.1:0-4582 GCA_964557725.1 uncultured Bifidobacteriales bacterium
TAATCAAAGGCACAGAACGCTCGGCCTTATACGAGCTTCTGACCAAAGGCCCTGACTCACAGAGTTTTATTCCATTTTCTAAAGCAGTCTGCTTATAAAAGTCAAACTGACTGGGCTGGATATATTCACAAACAGGCAAATGCTTTTTACTCGGTTGTAAGTATTGCCCAAAAGTAATTACATCCACCTGCAATTGAGCACAGTGATGTATCATGGCTTTTACTTCTTCTACGGCTTCGCCTAACCCCAACATAAAACTTGTTTTAGTAATAAAGCCTTTTGCCTTTGCATGGCTCAATACTGTACTTGTATCTTTAAAATTACCTCGCCCTCTCACTGCTTGCTGTAACCGCTCAACTGTTTCAAAATTATGATTGAGAATATCAGGCTCAGCGGCTAAAATAACATCGAGTAATTTTTTATCCCCTTGCATATCGGGAATCAATACCTCGACATAACAATGGGGAGATGTTTGTTTAATTTGACGAATAGTCTCCGCCCATACCTGCGAGCCTTGATCTTCTAATTCATCTCGATTAACCGAAGTCAACACCACATATTTAAGACCCATCGACTGAACAGAAGCCGCCACACGTTGAGGCTCCTCTCTGTCATACACAGAAGGTTTACCTTTAGGTACATCACAAAAACGACAGCCCCTTGTACAAAGATTACCCAATAACATGAGAGTAGCCGTACCTGCGGACCAACATTCATTCAAGTTAGGGCAATGAGCGCTTTCGCAAACGGTGTGCAGTTGTTGTTCACGCACTTTCTCCTTTACTTGTCGATAACCTATTCCCCCTGCTATTTTCCGCTTAAACCAATCGGGCTTTTTGAGGGGGGGGACTTTAATACTCACCTTTTTTCCTTTTTAAAATCAAACTTCTTTCTCAAAATAGGTATTTTACCCCCCATGTTCTATTTTCACTCCAAACTTCTTTTCAAAATTCGGTCCCAATATAGGCGGATTCCCTTTTTTCTTCTTCTTTGCCCTCTTTTGCTTAGCCATAGCCTTTCTGCACCGATTGAGCCAATTAAACCAATTGTGCCGACAGTGCCAAACTCTGCTACTTATCAATGGAAGCATCGAGTAGATGTCCCCCTACTGGCAACCGCACTGGGGGCGACTTTGGGTGCTCACCTTAAATTTCAATCTCTCAAAACCCCCTCTCCTTCTGAATGGAAGGGTGTTTCCCTGCTCCCCCTTGACCGCCCCTATAAAGGGGTTTACTCTCGCACAGCAGCGGATTGGAGTAACTATTTAAGCCTCACAGCGGCAGCTCCCTTAATGATATCAGGGATTTCAGGCTATCCCACCAAAAACTTTAAACCCCTCTGGATAGACTTTGTGATGCTAACGGAAGCACTTAGCCTCTCCTCTGCCCTTAATTTATGGGTTCGGGCTAGCCTCCTAAAACCCCGCCCTTTTGTTTATAGTGCCCAAGCCCCAACGGTTGATAAAAATAAGCCCGAGGCTTTTCATTCCTTTTATTCAGGCCATAGCTCGGCAGCCTTTTTAGTCGCGACCTTTACAGGTACCACCTTTCAACACCGCCACCCCAAAAGCCGATGGGTGCCTTGGGTATGGACGGGGAGTATGACATTGGCCAGTTCCATTGCAGGACTCCGAGTTTGGGCAGGAAAGCACTACCCCACAGATATTTTAGTGGGAGCTTTAGTGGGATCCGCCTTCGGGTACCTTATTCCCCAACTTCATCAGCACCGAGAAAAACGGGGGCTTTCCCTAAATATCAGCCCAAAAACAGCTTCTGTTCAGGCTTATTTAAAATGGTAATCCCCAAAAACCCCATTTTAAGCACAAATTAGAGAAGAGCAGTAAAAAATATTGAAAAATTAGGAGGGATAACTTAGTTTTTGCCCCTAAAATTTATAAGGTAATAAGGAAAACGAATGCCAAGACCAAAAGTCAAAATTGCCCGAGCTCTCAATATAGCTCTTACGCCTAAAGCGGCGAAAATAATGGAACGTCGTCCAGGAACCCCTGGTCAACACGGTTTAAACCGCAAAAAGAGTCCTTCTGTATTTAAAACCCAATTAATGGAAAAACAGAGATTAAAAGCCACTTATAATGTTTCTGAATCTCAGTTAAAGAAATATTTTAAAGTCGCTCAAAAATCCCACGAAAACACAGGGGATATCCTATTGAGACTCTTAGAATCTCGAGTGGATGCCGCTATTTTTAGAATGGGTTTTGCCAAAACAATTTATGCTGCACAACAATATGTGACTCATGGACATTTTGATGTCAATGGAATACGTTGTAAAACACCTAGCTTATTGTTAAAAAACGGAGCGACTGTAACGGTTCGTGAAAAATCAAAGACTCATCCTCAAATGATTGAATCCTTGACTCACTCACAAAGCATTCAGGTTCCTGAATACTTAGAAATCAACAAGGTAAAAATGGAAGGTAAAACCATTAATACCCCTACAAGAGAACAGATACCTGTTCAAATTAATGAACAATTGGTGGTGGAGTACTACTCTCGGTAGTACTGTCTTCGCCTTTTTTCTGTTCACGTTCACTTCTTGTTACCACAAGCCTCTCTAGCTCTGCAAGAGAGGTTTTATATATTTCGCTTTCTGGATTTATTTTTAATAATCTGTTTTTGAGAATCGCCACTGCTGGTTCAGGCTTATTTAAACAATCAACACACAAGCTGGCAATACGCCAAAGAGCTTCTTCATTGTCATTTTCTATCATAAGCACCTTTTCGTATCTTAAAATAGCCTGCTCGTATTCTTCCATGACTTCATAACAAAGTGCCCAAGCTTTTAGATGCGCCACCGTGGGCTTTTTTTTGACTTCTTTTTTCAAAAAACTCACCACAGACTGCAAGGCCTTTTTTCCGCCTTCTTCATCCCCATCCACTATTATATCAATTGCTTTATTTATTTTTTCTGAATAATTCATCTTCCAAAGTTAATTTTAAACAGAATCATTAAGGGTCAATTTTTTTATCAATAACCGCCCATCCTTTTCAATTAAAAACCCTAACGCTCTTTCCTTCCTAGTAAGAATAAGATCCGAGGCCTTTTTGCCTCCTTCTAATGCCGTCATAGGGCTCAGATATAAATGAGAGGTTGTTTGAGAGGTTGTTAAGCCTTGACGCAACTCAATCCACAGCAAGGTAGAATCGGTGGTGCCTTGGGGTTCTCCTTGGCTAAACAAAAGCTTTTGCTTTCGGTATTCTAACTTCAACTCAAAATCGCTTCCCTTGCCCCCTCTAAAGTAAGAATGTACCGCCCAACCCTTCACCAACTTACTCGCACGCTCGCTCTCAACCACTGCGGACTGCGGACAACCCTTTTTCCACTCCTCTAACCCCACAAAGTAAAGAACATGACCGCTATCCACCTCTGCACAATAAGTTTTGATATGCTGCTCTGTCACACGGCCTAACAGATAAAGATCCTTTTTGTTATACCTAATATAATTTGCCTTTAACGGGTGAGGAGAGTTCAAGGGATTAAGGAAGATTCGCTCTCCATTTTCCTCTGAATTACTGTAATCTCCGTCATTCGGCAAAACAATTAAAACAGAATATTGCTGTTTTTCCTTAAAAACCCACCCGACTAAGCCGTGTTGGTGGATTATTTTCTCTTTTACAGGACGCACCTTTCCAAAGTAGGTCACGACCCCCACCAACAGCAAAAAAAACAACCCACGGTAGATAGACTTCCGAAAGACTACTTTTTCTTTTTTGATCTCTTTCTGATATGCATTATATTTGCTAAAATCAGGACTAGATATAATGGACCCCTATTCTTTTCAACCGGGAGATTGTCATTTTGAACCCCAAATACATTCTAACACATATCACCTTCTCTATGGCACTGCTTTTAGCTCTTTCTCCCTTATGGGCTGATTCAAACAACAAAATAAACCTGAAGTACAAAGAGAAAACCGAAAAAACATTTACCCCAGACTCTTTGGATGAGGTAATTGGCAGCACCCCCCTCCCCGTAGGAAAAATATCCTCCGCTCAAGCGAACAAACAAAACAGTAAAAAGAAGTCTTCTAAGGCTTCTCGCTCCGCTTATCAAATTCAATTAGGCACTTTTGCCGATTTTGAACTCGCCCAAAAAAGAAAACAGGAATATTCAAAACATTTAGAGGGAGAGGTTAAAATAGTTTTCAACTCCCCCTTCTATAAGCTCCGCTTTGGCAATTATAAAAAACGAAAAAAGGCAGAAAAAAAAGTGACACAAATTCAAGCATTGGGTATGCCTTGTTTTATTGTTAAGTTATAGACAGTAGCATTAGCCTTTTAAACACTCCGGAGTTCCCCACAAGGAACCGCTGAAGGGGCGTAGCCAGCTCTGCGCTGAAGGTTTAGTAGAAAAATGAAACTAAATTACTTTCCAATTATCCTATTCATAACGACTCTAAGCTTTAGTGCAAGCGGTGCAAGTTTTACCAATTACTTCTTTTTCAGCCCAGGAATCAAAATTTCATGGGAATTTGGCGAAAGAAACAAAATTAGCCTTGGGCTTGAGAGTTTAAATGAAATGAAATTATTATTATCTAAAAGTCACAAAAAAAGAAAATAGGGGA
>CAZLBO010000234.1:0-4580 GCA_964557725.1 uncultured Bifidobacteriales bacterium
TTCTATGGTTTTAGAGTAATTTTCTAAGGTTATCTTTTTAAAGGCCTCTAGGTGCTCTGATTTAACCCAAATTTGAATGCTATTGACTATCATGGACTCTTCCCTTCTCTCTTTTTGTGAAAAAATGCTTTATATTCATTTTTTTTAACAGAATTAACGTTTTAATTTTGAATTTTAAAGGCTTTTTGTTTAACTTTGTCCCCGACTGCGAGATTAGCTCAGTTGGTAGAGCATCTCCTTGCCAAGGAGAAGGTCGAGGGTTCGAGTCTCTTATCTCGCTCCAGAAAGCCCACTTGTTTTTAGGAATAAGTGGGCTTTTTTGCGTTTAAAACTACCAAAACGTTCCCAACCCAAGTGTAACGACAAAGCCTGCAAAAGGTTGTAAAGTATTAAGATTTGCCATAAATGAAACACCTAAGCCAACATACTTTAAATTTGGAACAAGAGAAATTTGCAAAGGTATTCCAAGTGAAGAACGCTGTACCTTTTCATATGTATTACTACACAAAAATGTATCACACAAATCCCCTATTAATTCACCTCTTTTAGTTTGACTTACTTTACCTACGCCTGATAATAGATCCATTTTAAAAAACCTTTGAACAAAGCTATATCCAAATAAAAAATCTATTCCACCCAACCCTTCACTTGGACTGTCACCGAAAAGTGCAAGTTCATTAATACCCGAAATTTTTGCTCCATAAGACATTCCCTCTTTTCCCGTAATCAAAACTTCAATTTTATAACAAGCCCAGCCACTTGCACTAGCCCCTAAACCAAAGTTAATGTTGTGATATTTGGGTGCCTGCATATGCCAGAAGCCTTCTTTAGAGAAAGACGTGCCAAATAGTACAATTAAGAACATAAAGAAAATTTTCATAATTTAGTCGATCGGTGAATACTGGCTTAAAAATAGATTGTTTTGAAATTATTATCCACCCTGTGCCATCTTGACAACTACAGTCATTAAATTGTCATTTTGACAGAACAAGTCTTTGCATTTAACCCAAAAGGCTTTATTTAGCCAAATTTACAAAAAGATTAGTGGATTTTCTTTTAGGTATGCAACTTGCAATAAGTTCTTACAAGATAAACTTGAGGAGATTTCTATGTCAAAAACAAATACCAAAAAAAGCAATCCTGTCGCTCCCACTGAGATTATGCTGTATGCCTTATTGGTGTGTGTAGGGCTTGCCACTTTAATCCTCCCCCCACTCGTTTGTTATTCTACGTTTTAAACCCTCAAATCACTAAACCCATTCACAAGTAAGCACCACTTACTCATATTTATGGTATTCCGAGTTTAACAGCTTTCCCCATTTCTTATTAAAAGGATGTGCAAAATTTGTACGCTCTTCCCCTTTATAAACAGGAAGCCCTTTATTGATCCATTCAAACAAAGAGCCCTTTAAATTTGCCACTTTTGTGTAACCCTCTTCAATCAACTTTTGCGCAACTTTAGAAGAACGATAACCTACTGAGCAATAAAGCACTAGACGACTTTTTTTGTCAGGAAAACGGTGCATAATTTCTTTGACTTCCTCTATATGTATCGCATTTTTTAAGTGACTTATTTTATACTCTCTAGTAGCCCGTACATCAATTAACATAACAGGTACAGAGTCTTTTAACTCTTCTTGCAACTCCTCTACTGTCATCATGGGTACCTTATTAAACTTAGTTTCTATTTCTTTTTGAATTTCTTCCTTAGAGCCTCCCCCCGAAGAATGACAAGACAAACTAAATACAAGCAGAGAGCTCAAACCCACGATTAACCGATTCGCTAGCTTCCCTTTAAAGAAGGGATTCCACTGTAATATTCTTACCCCTAAACTCAAATTTATCTCCCTGTTCTTTATTTAAAAAAGCCTTTCCCAAAGGGGAACTCATGGATAATGTAAAGTACGAATTTCCATCAATATGTAACTCCCCTAAGCTCACCCCTGTAAAATAATTTCCTTGATTAGTACAAACAAGAGTCCCCAATTGAATTCTTGTTTGTGATTTTTCTACATCAATTTGAGATAATCGCTGTCTGATCACTTGATTTTGTTCTAACTGAAAGCCATGCTTTTCTTTTTCAATATGCATCATGGCTCGCCCTGTTTCATACTTATCCCCTGCACTACTTTTAGTTTCGAGGTTAGCTGCCACTTGAGCAGCCTCCATCGCTTTGACTTCAAAATTAATTTTTTCATCAATTAACTCCATGCACTTCAAAAATAGGTCTCTTTTTAGAGCCAGGGTTAATTCAGGTTTACTCATTTCTATTCAAAGTACTTTTGATACTGGTCCAAATGAGATTTTAATTCTGTATATTGAGTTTGACAACCCTTTTGTTCAGCAGAAGCAATAGTATCAAATAAAGTTATCATAGGTACGAGATATTCATGTAATTGATTATGAGCCTCTCCCTGCATGGTACATTTATTTAAAATGGAATTAAACTCTTGTTTAAGGTCTTTCGATAACTCAACACAACTTGCCTTATCTCCTGATTGAGAAAAAGAATGGAGTATCTTAACTAAGTTCGCCATTCCTTTTGTTGTTTCAGCATCCGCCTTCCAACGTTTTCCTTCATCTAAATGTAATGATTTGACCTTTTCCCCATGCCCATGATCCCCTTCCGCAGTCGGGTGGTCACTATGCGACTCATGATCACCATGTTCATCATGTGTCTCATGCTTACTAGATTCATGCCCTTCATGTGTTGCATGTTCATCGTGTTTTAAAGATTCTCCTTCTATGTGACTAGCCTCAGAACCTTTTTCTTTATCCATTTTTTTATCACAAGCGACAGCAAGTAATAAGGCAAATACTGCCATTGATAATTTGAGTGTTGTCTTCATCTTTTCCCCATTTCTAATTTAAACTAATTGTTTTAGTGCCTTTTCAAAAGCTGTATTTTACTCTTGTGTAAAGCATACTATTTTCATTATACTGCCCAAATGTTCCCTCATCACCTACAAATAAATTTGCCCCCAACTCCACACTCATCCCATCATAGGGAAAGTAATACCCACGCAAGCGAATGAGAGCATCTTGATGATTAAAACCTACATAACTAAAGAGCTCTAAGCGAACTTTTTCCCTAAACAATGTTCGATTTACCATAATGGTGGCCAAATTATCTACCTCGTCCTTTTTCATTTGGTCATCATAATCTAAAATTATTTTCTGAATAAACTGTGTACTCAATCTCCAATTTCCCATGGTTTTATCGAGCCCTCCCACATAATTCACATAATCCTTTTGAATCACTGATTCTTTTGCCGATGGAGCACTTGTAATAAAATACTTGTCCTTATAATAAGCCCCTTCTCCCCTAAAAACAAAGCCCACAATATCCGTACTAAAACTCCCGCCCCCTAATAGAAGACGATGATACTCTGGCCTAACGGTTAATTGAAGAACCTGTTTTTGAGTCACAGAATCCATCTCCATCCTTTTTACAAGGTGAATTGTCGGATCATCGTCCCAAGTGTATGCCCCCATTAATTGCAAATCAATCCATGATTGACTCAATGAATACCTCATAAAAAGTTCACTATTCTCAAGATTAGCAGACACTTTACTTTGTGACATATCAAAAACAGGCTTCACAGGAAAGTCCAAACGAGGATGCCAAATTGAACCCTCTTCTGGAGCTAATGTGGGAGTAAATACAGGAATCCAAACCCATTCAATGGCTTGTTCTTCAAATACATAATAGTTTACTTTGGCTGCCGTTACCCCCATTCTTATTTCATTAAAATCCCATAACAAAAACTCTGTTAAGTTTTTAGGAGATACCACATCCGTGATAAAAACTCCATCGGCCTGCCCCCAGATAATCTGTTGTTTACCCACTCGAACATCCACCTTTTCTGAATAAAAGTCCATGTACAATTCTCTAATATCAAAGGTATTTTCCTTTGTGGGATATTGATACATAAAGACATTCGCTAAAAAGCCTAGCTTTTCTTTTTGAGTATTTAAGGTCAAGTCTAAAGTATTTTGGATAATACTATAATCCTTACTTTCTTTTAACAAAACACCAGCGTAATTCCTTACATACCCGTTAAGTGAATATTTAGGCTCATCACCTTGAGTTTGTATCGAGAGAGTTAAAAGGAGAAAAACTCCAAATAACCCCTTTTTAATTTCTTTTGTTAATTGATTATTCATTTTAACTACATCCCTCTTGCCATGGCACGTTGTGTAAATTTACTTTTTGATAACCCCTTGTCCACTTTTACATTGGATAAAACAATAGTTGTTTTATGCTTTTTCTGAATGTTATGCATTTCTTGTTTAATGACAATCACATAGTCCCCCACCTTTTTTGATTCTAAAATCTTCAGGGTTTTTAACAAATCTCCTTCTTCATCGTAAAAATCAATTTTAGCAGGAAGATGCTTTTCTTTAGATATCCAAGCGACTTTTTTTGAGTATTGCTCTTCTTCTTTTGGTGTAGCCTGTACCACCCAAACCTCTTCGCCATTATAAGTATCATTTTTCAAAAATTTGTGATTATCTTTTTCAGGGCTTCTCTTCTCCATATCCTCATACGTAAAATCAGACCCCATAAATTCATTATC
>CAZLBO010000235.1:0-4573 GCA_964557725.1 uncultured Bifidobacteriales bacterium
TTCGGGTTCTTCATCGCTAAACTACAAACAAATGAAAAGGCACTAAACCCTGCTATAAAGTAAAAGAAAGTCGAAGTACTTTCGACCATACTATAAATAGTTAAAAAGCAAACCGCTCCTACACTTCCATAAGCCCCTACCATACCTGCAATCTGACCTGTGATACGGCGTTTGATCAATGGCACAATGGAAAAGATAGCTCCATTAGCTGCTTGACCAAAAAAGGAGCAGGTGATGGTAACTAATACACTCCATGGCAGTCACCTTTTTCGGAGAAAAATAAGTTTTACCAGAAGGAGTATCTCTCACCGTTTTATAATAAATGGGGGCATATAATAAACAAGCCAAACCCGTCAGCCCAATCGCAATTCTCCAGCCTATGTCTCCACCAATACTTATCGCTAATACGGGTAAACAAAAAACAGCAACAGCAGAACCAAAGTTACCCCAGCCCCCATAAATTCCCTCGGCAAGCCCCACCTCTTTAGGGCCAAACCACTCCCCTATCATTCTAATTCCAATCACAAAACCCGCACCAATAAAGCTCAAAATTAATCTTAAAATAACCATTTGCTCAAAAGTCTGCACCATTGAAAAAAGGAAACAAGGGACACTCATTACCACTAACAAAGTGGTAAAAGTTTTTCTCGGTCCAAACTTATCCACTAACATGCCTATGATGATCCGTGCAGGAACCGTTAAAGCAATATTACAAATAAATAGAGTCTTTAATTGAGCATCAGTTAAACCTAAAGCCACCTTAATTGTTGTGGCCAAAGGAGAAAAATTAAACCAAACAAAAAAACTTAAAAAGAAGGCCATCCAAGAAAGGTGCAAAATTTTAAAACGACCCTTAAAGCTAAACCAAGTTCCTAGCTGATGAGTAGATGGTGAATTCAATTTTATCCTTCCTATGTTTCTCGTTGTTTAATCCTCCCATGAATTCTATGCAATTATCGTTCCACACTAAAAATGTTCAAATACGAGAATTTACCTGTATCAATTGACACGAATTGTCACAATATGAATTCCACGCACTACATATAGTGACAAATAATTCGCTTTCACTTGCAAGAAAGCCCCTTTTCAGTCGTAAAGCCTTCTCTTTTACTTATCAACTATTGGTATACATCTTGCATTAAAAGTTAATATGGAAACATCAAAGCCCAAACTCAATGGAAGCACCAAAGCTCAATTATTAGAGTCTTATTTAAACCAACAGCAAAATTTATCTGCCGTCGAAGAATTTTCCCTCTTTCACAAAAATCAACAGGGAGAAGAATCGACTAAGTATTATCAAAAATTAATCCCCACAGATAAACCCAAAGCAGGCGAACAATACAGCTTTCAGGTAGACTTAGATAAATGCTCTGGGTGTAAATCCTGTGTCACGGGCTGCAATAGCCGCAATGGGCTTGATGAAGGTGAAAATTGGCGTTCCGTCGGAATGCTTCAGGGCAACTCGCCCTCTCAATTACTCAAAAAAGAGATTCCCTTTCAACAACATATTACCTCCTCCTGCCACCACTGCCTTGACCCTGCATGCCTTACTGGATGCCCTGTAAAGGCTTATGAAAAAGACCCTTTTACTGGTATTGTAAAGCACTTAGACGACCAATGTATCGGTTGCCAATATTGTATTCTCAAATGCCCCTATGGTGCCCCTCAATACAATAAGGAAAAAGGGATTGTCAGAAAATGTGACATGTGCACCAGTCGTTTAAATGTGGGAAAAGCTCCTGCCTGCGTGCAAAGTTGTCCTACAGAAGCGATCCGCATCACTGTAATCAAAACAGACACTGTTAAACAAAACCCAGAAGCAATATTCGATATTCCCCATGCACATACAGCTGAATATAGTCTTCCTACAACATCATACATTGGAAAGAAAAAATTAACCCCCGAAGCAGTAACAGCACCCCAACAATTAAAAAATCAAAATCCAGAATGGCCTTTGGTTTTTATGCTTGTATTGACTCAAGCGAGTGTGGGAACCCTTGCAACACAACTCTTCAATAACAATTTAAACTCAACAGCCTCTCTCTTAGCCATCCTCCTCTCTCTTGGGTTCGGCTTGCTTGGTTTAGCTATTGCCCCCCTCCATTTAGGCCGACCCCTCCTTGCTTTTAGAGTTTTTTTAGGATTACGAACCTCTTGGCTCTCACGAGAAGCCGTGATCTTTGGAGTTTACATCCTACCCTTGAGCACTCTTTCTGCCCTCCTTGGAATTAAATGGATGGAAATTCAACTTAATTTCCTATCCTTTATCACACCAAATAGTTTATCCCTTCTTTTATATACCTCTCTATTACTAGGAGTTGCAGGAGTTTATTCTTCTGCTATGATATACAAAGATACCCCCCGAGCTTGGTGGGCTTCCTCTCAAACTATTTTTAAATTCTTCTTAACTTCTGTTCTATTGGGAAGTGCCCTCCATCTTTTTTCCCTTTCTGTCACCTCTACTCCTATCCCTCTCATAAGCTGGATAAGTTTAATTTTATTCACAATCACCAAATTAATCTTAGAAGCTTCTCTCTTCTTTAGCCCCAAAACATCCGTCATTTATGACTCTGCTAAATTAATTATGCAAGATAAAACATTAAATAGAATGCGTTGGATAACGGGTGTTTTAGGAGGGATGATACTCCCCCTCATTGCAGTCCTTCTTCCTGACAAAAACTTAACTCTTCTTTTTACCTCGATTCTATTCCTTAGCCTTTTAATGGGGGAGCTTTTAGAAAGAGTCTTTTTCTTTAAGGCTTCTGTCCCCCCCCATATGCCAGGATGTTATGATCACAAATAAACAAAAAGCAACAAGCAGTGCTTCACTTACCGAAAAAGTGAGAAGTATATTTTTTCAAAAAAGAGGCCCCCTTACTCAGGAGTTAGTTCAACAACCCTCTCAATTTGGACTTGGGCTTCATCCTAAAAAAGTACAACCAGATAGTATGACCTCTTCTGTCTGTGGATTTTGTTCCACAGGCTGTAATCTTGATATTCATTTAAAAAACAAACAAGCCATTAATATTACTCCCAGTAAATCCTATCCTGTCAATCAAGGACAAGCCTGCCCCAAAGGTTGGAGAGCCCTTGACCCTCTCCACTCCCATGACCGAGCGACCACTCCCTTAAAGCGTGTAAAGGGGGAACTTGTACCAATTGAATGGGACGAAGCACTCACCACCTTTACACAACGCTTTAAACAGATACAAAATGAATACGGAAAAGAATCCGTCGCCTTTATCAGTACGGGACAAATACCCACCGAAGAAATGGCCTTATTAGGGGCCTTAACCAAATTTGGAATGGGGTTTATTCATGGTGACGGTAACACCCGCCAATGTATGGCAACCGCTGTGGTCGCTTATAAACAATCATTTGGGTTTGACGCCCCACCCTATTCCTATCAAGATTTTGAAGAGTCTGATGTCATTGTCTTTATGGGAGCCAACCCTTGTATTGCTCACCCCATTATGTGGGAACGAGTAGGGTATAACAAAAACAATCCTAAAATTATTGTCGTTGACCCTCGATGTACCGAAACCGCCACCCAAGCCACGCACCACTTTCAATTAAAACCTAAATCTGACCTGACACTCTACTACGGAATTGCTCATGTTTTAAATCGAGAACAATGGATCGATTCAAATTTTGTGGATCAAAATACTGAAGGGTATAAAGAGTTTGTAAAATTTCTGGCGCCCTTTACTCCTGAATATGTATCTGAATATACAGGGCTTACTACTGATGAGATAGAACAGTTTGCGACTCTGATTCACCAAGGAAAAAATGTTTCTTTCTGGTGGACTATGGGCATCAATCAAGGCCATGAGGCTGTCCGTACAGCACAAGCTATTATTAACCTTGCTCTAATGACAGGTAACATAGGCCGATTAGGGACAGGGGCTAATTCCATTACGGGACAAACCAATGCCATGGGGTCTCGCTTATTCAGCAACACCACCAGCCTTTTAGGACACCGTGACTTTACAAACAAAAAACATAGAGAAGAAGTAGCCACTATTTTAAAAATTCCTGAAAATATTATTCCTCAACAAAATAGTTTGGCCTACAATGAAATTATTGAACAAATTGACAAAGGCAAAATAAAAGGCCTTTGGATTATTGCCACTAACCCTTCTCACTCTTGGATTCATCAATCAAGGTTTAAAGAAACCCTCAATAAATTAGACTTTTTAGTTGTACAAGATATGTATCACAATACAGAAACCTGCCAACAAGCCCACCTTATTTTACCTGCTGCAGGATGGGGAGAAAAAGAGGGAACTATCATTAACTCGGAACGAAGAATTGGGCTTTATCAAAAAGTATCTAAGGCACCAGGAAAGGCATTGGCTGATTTCTATATTTTTAAAATGATTGCTCATTACTGGGGTTGTTCCCCTTTATTTGAAGAATGGAAAAGCCCTGAAACCGTCTTTCAACTTTTAAAAAAGCTTTCAAAAAAAACACCCTGTGATTTTTCTGGAATTTCTAATTATCAGATGATAAAAAATGCAGGTGGCATCCAATGGCCTTATACAGAAGAAGATAATGAATCAGATACAAGTAA
>CAZLBO010000236.1:0-4572 GCA_964557725.1 uncultured Bifidobacteriales bacterium
GAGGAATATCGGACACCGGTTGTTTATACATTCGAGAATATAAACCATCTAAATTTTTCCCATTAAATAAGGGAACCCAACCCGAATCAGCTTTGCTGAAATTTTGAGCGGATGTACTTATGGCAAATATTAACCCTAAAGCAGCGCTTCCTATAATCCAATTTTTCATAATCTCTCCATTTGAATAACTAGTCTTTATGCTAGTACCTCTTAAACCCATGATTTCCCATTAATATAGATGTGATTAGCTAATGTCACAACAGAAAATAAAAACCATCTCCATTCAACCCTAAATAAATGCCATTTAATGGCAAAACAAAAAAAATCATTGTATATTTACTCCTTTTTTACCCTTATTAGAGGCCATATGATAAAAATCAGCTTATTTCTTGTATTTCTTTCCCTTCCACTTCTTGCCCAAAAAAAACCATCTCCCCCAAAATCCTCTTGGAAAAAAGAGGCTGTTAGCAATTTTAACTTCTCAAACTCTTCTTATCGAGATTGGAAAGCTGGTGGAGAGGATGCCACTACTTGGACACTTAAATTTCAGGGCTTTATAGAAAAAGATTGGAATAAAAAAAACTGGAAAACCGCAGGTAAATTAGGCTTTGGCATGACTAAAAGCGATAAGGATTTTAGAAAGTCACTAGACGAAATCTTTCTAGAATCTATCGGTAGCTACAAATTGACAAAACTCCTCAACCCCTATATAAGTGCTTCTTTGCAGTCTCAGTTTTCTAAAGGATACAAGTACACGGATTCTTCCCAAGCAGTAATTTCTAACTTTTGGGATCCCGGTTATCTCATCCAAAGTGCAGGGCTAGGGCTTAAACCTTATGAACAACTCACCACCCGTTTAGGTTTTTCTCTCAAAGAAACATTCTCCCCTGATCATAAGTTTGCGGATGACATTGAATCCACTAATAAAGTCGAAACATTTAAAATAGAACCTGGTTTAGAATCAATTACAGAAAGTAATTTTAAATTTAATAAAATAATTAAATATGAATCCAAGCTTAGTGTATTTATCAATTTCAAATCTGTAGATGAAGTCGATGGCCGTTGGGAAAATTTAATTACCGCACAAATATCTAAATACATCAATATTAATTTTGGTTATGAATTATTATACGATAAAGACATGTTTGATTCTTCTCAACGCAAACAAGATTTAAGCATTGGTCTAAACTACAACTTTATTTAAGGAGATCCTTATGGATTTATTTAACATTGATAAAATTTTACCAAAACTTTATGAATTAGGCACAGAGTATGGTTTAAAATTATTCTTTTCCATTCTCATTTTAATCATAGGCCGATTCATCGCCCTTATTTTCAAAAAAGGTTTAAAAAGAACTTTAACAGCGAGTAAGGTAGATGAAACCCTAACTAGCTTTGTGGTCAATTTATCTTATGTCGCCATGATGACTTTTGTGGTGATAGCTTCTGTAGGGAAGTTAGGCATTCAAACCACCTCATTTATCGCTATATTAGGAGCTGCAGGCTTGGCCATTGGATTAGCTTTACAAGGATCTCTTTCTAATTTTGCTTCAGGAGTTCTCATGCTTATCTTTAAGCCCATTAAAGTAGGTGATTACATTGAAGCAGGGGGAACAGAAGGCACTGTTAAAGAAATAGATATTTTTACCACCACCATTAATACCTTAGACCATAAAAAAGTCATTGTCCCTAATTCTAAATTAACCGGTGACAATATTACCAACTACTCAGCAAATGAGTACCGACGTGTTGATTTAGTGATTGGCATTAGTTACGCTGACGACATCAACAAAGCTTTTAAAGCTTTAAAAGAAGTCGTAGTGGCTCACCCTCAAGTACTCAAGGCTCCCGAAATGACAATAGGAGTTTTAGAACTAGGAGACAGTAGCGTGAACATAGCTGTACGTCCTTGGACTTTACCTGAAAATTATTGGGATGTCTTTTTTGACTTACAAAAAGGGATGAAAGAAAAGTTAGACGAGGTGCAAATTTCTATTCCTTTTCCCCAAAGAGACATTCACTTGTTTAATCCCAGTCAATCAAAAGACAACTAAAACCATAAACTCCCCACTTCTTCACGCTATTCAAGTCGATAAGCTTTATGCGTAAAAGAGGGGGAGGATAACATCCCCCTTACTGCTTATGACTAAGCACCAAACACAAGCCCGTCAAAGCACTCGCCAAAGCACCTAATCCACACATAAAGGCAAAACCCAATTCTGCAAACAAAAAGCCACTTGTAAAAACAGTCACTCCTGATACAATAAGCATTATCGCTTCATTAAAGCCTTGGACTCTTGAAGCCATTCCTTCTGGAGCGACTTCCGATAACATACGAGATCCTGCAACAAAACAAGCACTCCAACCAAGCCCCAACAGAAATAAACCTGCTAACATCACGGGCATAGAATGAGAAACAAAAGTAATGAGGCAAGCAAATAATAACACCAATACTCCACTGAGTATTGTTAAACGTGTTCCTAATTTATCACTCATCCAGCCAATAGGGTAAGACAATCCAAACATGCCAAACATATGAGCCGAAATTGTCCAAGTAACCGCTCCCATGCTATGCCCCCCATGTTGCATATGAATAGGAGTAATAGACATTACTAATACCATGGCTACTTGTGAAAAAACCATTACTCCAATAACGTACCAAACTTGAAAAGGGAAGTTGACTCTGGTTTTATTTTGTAAAGAAGAAGCCAAAGAACGTCCCTCTTTTATCCTAACCGCCTCTGCTACTTCTTTAGGATTAACCTTTAGTCCAAAAAGTAAAATAAGGAAGGCACCAAGAAACAAAAAGCCTTCTAAAACCCATATCCCATTATACAGACTAAATCCAAGCTTTTCTGAAAAGCTTCCTGCCGCATTCATCCCCACAGGCCCTATAGTTGAACCGATAGCAGCTCCAAAAATGACAAAACCCATCGCTCGATATTTCTTTGCAGATTCGGTGACTTCCGCTGCAATATACCGACTCATAGGAAGCAGTCCCTGTGCAATACCAGTCAATAAAAAGCTACCCAATAAAAGAGGTAAACTTTGATTCAGGGAAGAAGAAAAACCAACTACCGACGAGAGAACTCCAAAAAAGCAAGCTCCACCCAAAAGCTTGCGATAGCCAAATTTTACAACAAGCCCCCCAAACCCAAAAGCAGAAAGAGAAGCTGTTATCAATAACAAACCGAAGAGAACGGGAAGCAGCAACCACTGCCATAATCAAACTTAAAGTTTGAGTGATCCGCAAAGACTGCTTAGCAAGTTGATTCATCAATCAACAGAAAATAGGGCAGCAACCTTGTCTACTTTGACAAGGTAAATTCCTTTCTGAAGACTTCCTGAAACACGATATAACCCCTTCCCTATTTGCTTAGTAGAAAGGGCACGTCCATCAAAGGTAAAAACCTTTACAACCAAAGGAGTAGAAGCTAAACCCGTTAACTGTAAGGCTCCCTTATTAAACACCGCAGAAAAACTTGGTCTTAACATAGTGTTACGGTGAAAGTTTTGAATTCCCACTCTTTTAAGCCCACCATATGCCACATCATTAGCCGAATTACTATCAAGAGTATTGACCCAATCCCATAACATATTAATCGCAAATGCATCAGGTAGAGTAGTCATCGCCCCTCCTGGCATTGAACCAAAAATCAAGCGGTCAATAGCTATCGAATTATCAGGTTCCCCCGCCTTAAAGGTAATCGCCTCTTTCATAAATTGAGGGATATCAGAAGTTGGTTGACGAAAATATTGAAAACTAGACTGTTTACCTGAAGTTTCACGTTCTTCAATATGATTATGACAATGGCTACAATTAGCCGCAAGATAAGATAAAACTCGAGGCACCAAGCCGGCTGCACTGTCTTTTTTATTCACCCACTTTACCACCATGCCTTTTGAGGCCATGGCATTTAAATCAGGCAAGTTAGCTAAGACTTTTTTAGTGACTAAGTCTTGTAGCTGGGTTCCTTTATTTAATTGCTGGGTAATAAATCCATTAGTAGAAGAATTATAATGGCAAGATTCACAGCTTCTAAAATCCCTGGTATAGTTAATTTTGGCTAACTCCAAGGGGGTTCCTGTTGCTTTATTGATATATGGTAAATTCTTATCTTTGATATTTACATAAAAATTTTTGTCATAAAATTTTGTATCATCCAGTAAATCGGCTTCACTCCCATCTGGTCGGTAAACATAAGCAAGACGTACCCATTTATTATCAATGGTTCTTACTTGTATTTGCACCTCTACCATTTTTCGAGTAGAAGGGTCTCCCCAAACAGTATCCAAACTGATTACACGAACAAAAGCCGTCTTTGCAGGAAAAGTATAATTTAATGTATCCCCCGGAATAATTAACTGACCAGTAGGCACAGAAACATAACGTTGAATGTTCATCAAATTTAAATATTGAGGAGAATTCACATCATAAGGAACAAAAACGGTTCCATTTTGAGCATCAAAACCGACTTGAGAAAGGACTTTAGGTAAAGTCGAAACCGTATTATCTTCCCCATCCCAATTAAGAATTGTAGAAGCGAGCTGTGCATGTGTCGTTCCTACTAT
>CAZLBO010000237.1:0-4561 GCA_964557725.1 uncultured Bifidobacteriales bacterium
GCTACCGTTTTTTAATGGTTGGGTTTGAGTATAGTATGGATAAAATGAAACTTGAAAACCAGGACAACAAGGGAACATACTTTGGTAGTGCTAGTGATGATGGTGATAAAACACCAATGTCAAGCTTAAATTTTACTTTTGGATTGAAGGCGGGGCTCCAGAAAAATAACTCCTAGCACCTAATCAACGGTGCTATCCCCTCTACAAAACCAATATACAGCATTTTCTGTACCTATTGTCAAAATAACAGCACATTTTCTCTCCCATTATTGTTGAAAAAAACAACAAATTTAACCATTTTTGCATGCAAGGCTTCTATCCTTGAAAAAGGGGAGCTTGTTTCTTAAAAGGGATGGGTAGTGTGAAAAAAATATTTCTAAAATCAACCATATTATTAGGCTTAGCAACAGCCACAGTTTTTATGGCTTGCGTAGGCGACGGAGTAGGTGTAGATGATCAAGGCTTAACTTTTGACCCTTGTGCGAGTGAGTATGATAAAGTACAGGCTATTTTTAATAACAAATGTACAACATGCCATGGAAGTGCAAAGTCTGGCGAACTAGAATTGAGTGCCGGCAAATCCTACAAAAGCCTAGTCGGAATCAATGCAGCAGGTATTTCAACGGAAACTAGAGTCAAAAAAGGAGACAGCAAAAATAGTTACCTTATCAAAAAACTAGAAGGGACTGAGGGAATAGTGGGTGATAAGATGCCTAAAAATGCAACTCCTTTAACTAAAGCCGAAATACAAATCATTAAAGACTGGATTGATGCTGGAGCTGAAGCACCTGTTTCTAGTTGTGATACCACTAAGCCAGTAATCATTCCTCCAGAAACAACAGTAGTTGTTCCCAGTTTTTTTACAGATTCAATTCAACCTATTTTAAAAAAGTGTGCAGGTTGCCATGGAGGAAAAAAGCCTGCAGGTGGTATGTCACTAAAAACAGACGATGCTTATACTAATTTACTTGATTCTGCGACTACAGATACTCTTGCAAAAATGAAGCGAGTCACTAAAGGAGACTTAAATGCTTCCTTCCTTTATTTAAAAATTTCTATGGACTCCCCTCCAGGTAAAACAGGAGACCGAATGCCACAAGGAGGAAAGCTAACCCCCGCACAAACCGCTCTTATTGGCAAATGGATACTCATGGGTGCTCCAGGGCCTTTAGATAGTCTTACAACAGGCTTACCTGCATTACCTACAAATTTCTTCCGTGACAGCATCAATCCAGGCTTTGAAGACAATGGTTGTACTCGTTGTCACTCTGATGGAGGTGAAGGCTGGGATCTAACAGGAGGAGCAAACAATGGTTTAATACTCGACGACGCCGATAGCGCCTTAAAATACTTAGTGAATATCCCTGCATTTGGAGACACAGCAACAATTCCCAAAATGTCTCGGGTAACCCCTAATGATCCCATAAACTCAGCTCTTTATCGAAAAATAAGTGCCGCAACAGACAAAGAAATTTTTGGGGAACAAATGCCTCCTGGGGGAGGAGCAGAAGTCGCTTTTATCTCTAAAGTTTACCGTTGGATATCAGCCGGTGCCCCTACTAATTAAAAGGATAAACTATGTTAAAATTGTTATTAAAAATTTGCTTTATACTCTCCATTTTTACCAGTTATGTAGTGGCAGAACCCTATATCGCCGCTCGAACAGGCTTAAAGTGTAGTGTTTGCCATGTCAATAAATCGGGCGGAGGAAAGCGAACCGATTTTGGAGTGGTTTATTCACAAACAAAACTACCTATCAAATTCTGGAACCCAAAAAATCAAAACGGTTTTTTTGACGGTAAAATAAGCGATGCCATTAGCTTTGGAGCTAATTTAAGAATAGATGATAAGCGGCTCTTCAAAACCACCACTTACCCTACTCTGCTTGATTCTAATTTAAATCCCAAAGATACCGTATTTACTGCACCAGAATCAAGAGCTCCTGAATGGGCAGAATCAAACTTATACTTACAAGTGGATTTAATGCCAGACTTCTTAACTTTCTACTTAGATCAAAACATGAATTCGGGGGATAGTCGCGAATTATTTGGCATGATGCAATTTCCTTATGAAGCCTATGCAAAATTCGGTATAATGCTCCTCCCTTATGGACTCCGTATGATGGATGACCAAGCCTTTATTCGTAATAAAACAGGTTACACCTATGGAAACTCAGGTTTAGGCTTAGAAGTAGGTATCGAGCCAGGCCCTTTTACTTTAATAGCCAATGTGACCGACAATAATTTTTCTACTGTCGCTTCCTTTGTCTTCCGAAAGTTCAGAATTGGAGGAAGTTATGGACTCAATACAGAAGAAGATAAAAATTATAGAGTCGGAGCTTTTTTCACAGGTAATTCAGGTATATTCACCTTAATAGGAGAAGCAGATTTAATTCAAAATGCAGGGGATAGTGTAAACATACAAGCCATCGCCACTTTGCTTGAGTTAGATATACTCGCCTACAAAGGAACTAACCTTAAAATCACCCACGAGTTCTTCCACCCTGATCGCAAAATCAGTTACGCACGCAATGGGCAAGATAGAATCACCATTGGCATAGAGCCCTTTGTGGCTCAATTCTTTCAATTAGGCATCTTTTATCGAAAAAATCGTTTTGTCCCACAAAATGTACTCGCTAATCAAGACCAACTTATTTTAAGAATGCATCTCTTTTTCTAAAGGAACTGCAGACGCACAATCGTCTGCACCTTTCTCTCTCGTCTCAAACCAAACCATAAAATTCTAGATAAGAAGATTCCAGACGAGCTGGAATGACGGTTGGGAGAATTTTATCCTGCTAAGGAGTTATCGTTGCTTGTATCTCGTCATTCCAGCTCGTCTGGAATCCTCTTGTTCTATTGCCCACCCCATCAACTTGAATTTGCATCTTTTTTAAGGTAAATTAAAAGCATCGTAGTTAAGAAACGCAAAGCGGGGGCATTTTTGCAAAAGACATTTAAACTATTTTTCTATCTGTGCCTCACCCTACTTTCCACCTATTTTTTAGGTTGTATCGAGGTGCTAGAAGGAAGTGGCGAGGGAAATGGCGAAACCGATACAATCTTCCTCATAAAGTATGATTCAATTAAATTCGAGACCCTCTATTATCGAGATACAGGCTTTACAATTGATACAGTATTTCTCGAACGAATAGACACAATCTATCAAGTAGACACACTGATTCAAACTATCCATGATACCCTTATTCAAATGGATACAATCATCCAAGTTATCCATGATACTCTTATTCAAATGGATACCACTGTCATTCACGACACAACCGTGATTATTGACACCCTCATCCAAGTAGATACTCTCATTGTCCCCGAGTATATCTATGATACTACATATATCACCGATACTCTATGGCAAGTAGATACCCTTCACGACACAACGGTGATTATTGATACTATTTATGTAGGAGATAAAAGTATTGATTCCACCTTCTTTGCTTTGTCCATACAACCTATTTTCAACAAAAGATGTGTGGTCTGCCATGAAAAAGGAGGAAAAGGTTGGGAAGCTACGGGAGCCGACAGCGCCAATGGACTGGATCTTTCTGAGGGTAAATCTTACCTCAGCTTAGTGAATCAGCCTACTTTTCAGAAACCCAAAATAGCCCCTATTTGGCGCGTTTTACCCAAGAGCCCTAGCTCAAGCTATTTAGTAGAAAAAGTGTCTAAGGATTCTCCTAAGGAAGGACTCCGAGAACCACTGGGACTTTCCCTACCTAAAAATAGTATTCAAAAGATTGTAGACTGGGTAAGAGCCGGCTCACCCATCCAATCTTCCGATACTATTCCGTAGCTGTACAGCATCTTCGGCGTTGTTCTTACCCTCATGTGCACTTGCACACTTCGGGGGTGAACGCCTTGAATCTACTGCACATCTACGGAATAGTTGGGTTTGGTGTCGCTTAGCGACAGCCTGACTTGTGGGAGTGTTGGGGTTGGTGTCGCTTAGCGACAGCCTGACTTGTGGGAGTGTTGGGGTTGGTGTCGCTTAGCGACAGCCTGACTTGGGTGTTTTTTTTGGGGAATTAGAAGGTTCCGATGCCTAGGAGGACTAGGGTGCAGGCTTCTTCTACATGGATGTTTTGGGATTTGGCTTCTTTTGTTAAGAAGGGGTTTTCGGCTCCGGGGTTGAGGAGGATTCGGTGGGGATTGAGGGTGAGGATATCGTTGAGAAGGGGGGTTGAGCGTTTTTCTCCTAGGTAGACGGAAAGGGTGTGGATGGGCTCGGGGAGGGCTTTTAGGTCTGGGTAGACTTTTTGACCGTGTAAGGTTTTTAATTTGGGGTTGATGGGGTAAACTTTATAACCTTTTTCTAGTAAGCGTTCGACGGCTTGGTTGGAGGCTTTGCTTTTGTCACTGGAAGCGCCGATGACGGCTACTGCTTTTTTATCTGTCATAATCCCTCGAAGGTGAAAACTCTGAATTGCTATAATAAATACTATTATTATAATTTTAAAATCACCACTATCAGGGAATTTACTTTGTCTAAAGAATTAATGATGCTTCGATTGATACAAGTGGTGCTTGCTCTCAATACCCTATTGCTG
>CAZLBO010000238.1:0-4519 GCA_964557725.1 uncultured Bifidobacteriales bacterium
CACCATACCTCCACCCAAATCGTATCCCCCTCCTATTTTAGGCATCAAGGTAACCGCTTGTAAAACCGTTAAGGCACCCACCACTAATGCCAAAAAAGTAATGTGAAAAACAACCTCCACACCTGTATAATAAATTTGATTAACAAAGGAGTGAAAACTAATCTTTGTATTACCAATGCCTTTAAAGGGACTGATAAGTACAGAAAGGGTTAATAAAATTAAACCTCCCAAGTAACTTCTTTGGAATCGGTAACCTAACCATGTGAGCCATAACGCTGGGGACATGTAAACATTATACCATTCCCCAAAAGGGGAATATCAGCATAATATCAATTCATATTTTTTCTTTTTCTTTTTCTTCTTCTTCTTCTTCAGCACGGGGGTTTAAAGATTCTAATAACTCCTCAATTTGCTCCCAGACTTCTTCCCGCCCTATTTTTTTAAATGAGCTTGTCACGATAGGAGCGACTGGTAAATCTAAATCAGCTGTTATTGCCGAAATATTTTTAGAAATTTGGCTTTTTTTAAGTTTATCAGACTTTGTCAGCACAAATTGAATGGGAAACTCGAAACCATCGAGCCATTGAATCGACTCTTTATCGATTGCCGTTAATCCATGTCTAATATCTAAGAGATAAATGATCCCTGCCAATTGCGTAGTATTGTTAAAGTAATTTTCGATCACTTGATGAATCGACTCACGCTCTTTTTTACTCACTTTCGCATATCCAAAACCGGGAATATCTACTAAGTTAAAGTTCTCATTGACAGTAAAAAAGTTGATTTCCCTTGTTTTTCCGGGAGTCTTACTCGTCATCACCAATTTGCGGCGCTGAGTTAAAAAATTAAGGAAAGAAGATTTCCCTACATTTGAACGGCCCACCACACATACCTCTGGCAATGTTTGAGGGAAGTCATCGGGGCCTACGGCTCCCTTTAAAAATTCTACAGTTTTAAGTTTCACAGGTCCACCCTATTTTCAAGTGCCTTTTGCATGGTCACTTCGTCCACATATTGTAAATCACTCCCTAGGGGAATTCCCCTAGCTAGTCTGGATATTTTCCAAATACTATTTTGAAGTTGTTTCTTTAAGTAAAGAAGAGTTGCTTCCCCATCCGGATTTGTATTCAGTGCCATAATTAACTCACCTTCTTGGGCTTGATTGACCCTATGAATTAAAGAACGAATATTAAGTTCATCAGGGCCAATGCCATCTAGGGGCGAAAGACACCCACCTAAGACATGATAGACCCCTGTAAAACTTCCAAATTTCTCCAAAGATAAAACATCCTCAGGGCGTTCGACAACACAAACTAAATTTTGTTGCCTACGTGGGTTCGAACAAATAAGGCAAAGAACTTCTTCCGTGTAATCATGACAAGTCTCACAAGCCTTAATTTTTGTACGAGCTTCTATAATTGCCGTTGCTAAAGCGGCAACCCTCTCCGACTTTTGGTGTAATAAAAAGTAAGTTAATCGCTGCGCAGACTTGCGTCCAATCGAAGGCAGTTGGGTTAACTCTTCAATAAGAGTCCCTATTAATCCTAATTCTTTATCGTCACCAAACATCGGTGGCTAATATAGATAACTATAGATGACAATAGACCATTTTTTGGCTAATTTAACTTAGTTTTGAAGTTTTAGTGAAAAGAGAAGAGCGATGAAAATACTTGTCACAGGTGGAGCGGGTTTTATTGGATCAAATCTAACAGAGTTTTTGTTATCACAAGGGCATTCTGTAAGAGTTTTAGATGATTTTTCAGCAGGTAAGCGTAAGAATTTAGAAGGTCTTGCTGGTGACTTGGAAGTCTTAGAAGGAAGCATTACCGACTCGGCCATTTGCACCAAAGCTTGCGAAGGAGTAGATGCCATTTCTCACCAAGCAGCTCACGGCTCTGTTCCCCGTTCTTTAGAATTTCCCGAACTTTATTCTGACGTGAATCTCCATGGTTTTGTGGTTTTAGCTAATGCCGCGAGAAAAGCAGGAATTAAACGTTTTGTTTATGCATCCTCTTCTTCTGTTTATGGGGATTTAGAAGAAAGCCCTAAGGTTGAAAGCCGAGTGGGTACTTTACTCTCTCCCTATGCAGCCAGCAAAGCGGCTAATGAGATGTTTGCTCAATCTTTTGCGACAGCCTATGATATGACCTTTGTCGGGTTGAGATACTTCAATGTATATGGCCCCAAACAAGACCCAAATGGTGCTTACGCTGCGGTCATTCCTCTTTTTCTCAGACATTTACTAAAAGGCGAGTCGGCTACTATTTTTGGAGATGGGGAACAATCCAGAGATTTTACCTATGTGGGTAATGTGATTCAAGCAAACTTCAATGCGATGACGTTACCTGATTTATCAGGAGCTCATGCCTTAAACATTGCTTGTGGAGACAGCACCACAGTCAATGACCTTTATACAAATATTGCTAAAAATCTTGACTCAAAAATAGCCCCTACTTATCATGAACCGCGCAAAGGAGATATTTTACATTCCCTCGCTGATATTTCTTTAGCCCGCAAAACCATTAACCTCAACCCCGAAGTAGAATTAGAAGAAGGCTTAAAGAAAACCGTCACTTGGTTTTTAAAAAACAAAGACACTCTATTTGACGACTCCTAAATAAAAAATTATTTAGGGAGAAATTTGTTTGAATAACCTTTTGAATTGTTATGAGAAGATCACTGACTGCTTACTTTAAAATATCATTTATACTTTGCATTTTTGCTGTGGCAATAACAGGAATAGCTCAGCCAACTCTGCAAACATCACAAGATACACTTGCCACTATTCCCCATTCCAATGGTACAAATGCCTCACCTTCTATCGATATTATTGACATTGATGCCCAATCTTATTTTACAGTAGAAAGCCCTGAAGTAGGAGATACTTTAAGCTATCTCATTACCGTTGAATGGGTCAACCCTAAAGTCCCAGTGTTTGTGCTTGCCCCAGAGAGCCTAAGCTTTTCTGGTTTTAAAAAATTACGAGTTTCTACAAAAAACAAAAAGATACACCAGTCAGAATCAGGGGTGTCTACCTTAAAAAATAGAGCTGAATTTATTTATAAACTTCAAGCTTTAACAATAGGAACAGGTAAGGCTTCTTCCACACGACTCTCATATTACACTGCCCTGTCAAAGGAAAAAGAGTATCTCAGCATTGCCCCTTCTCTTGTCGACATAAAAAAAGCGAGACTTCCCTTCACTAAAACATGGATTTTTAAAGGAATATTTTGTGTATTCCTTTTAGGATTAGGAGCATGGGGTTTGATCATCTTCTTGAACCGAAAAAAACCACTAAAAGCAAAAAAAGAGGATTCTGTTTTAGAACAAATGAAAGCAATAAAGTCTAGGCTTGAAATAGGAGAATCCCGTAATGTTATTTTAGAGATGGAAAAAATTGCTATTTATTATTTACAAGAGGCCACAGCAAATAAGCTAGTCAACAAACTAGACCCCCTACTTGAAGAATACTTACAAAATAAATCGGCTTCAGAAAAAGAAGAATGGAAGTCTGTGAGTGAAGAATTTGTCTATGCAAAGTTTGGAGGCGGAAAAAAACAAGCCTATGAACTCAAAGAAATCTATCAACGGTTAAGTCAGTGTTTTAAACTTAAAAAGGATGTATCAGATGACTGAGGTAAACATTCAAGAAATTACAGATAAAGTAAAAAGTAACTCCCAATGGGTTCAAAAGATATTTGACAGCATGGGTGAAACCATTATTGGTCAAAAAAATATGGTCGAAAAATTACTCATCGGATTATTAGCCGATGGTCATATTTTATTGGAAGGAGTTCCGGGCTTAGCAAAAACCACTGCCGTTAATGCTTTGGCCTCCGCTATTTCCACAGACTTTAAACGAATTCAATTTACGCCCGATTTATTACCCGCGGATTTACTGGGGACACTTATCTTCAACCCCAAATCAGGGGAATTTAATATAAAGAAGGGCCCTCTCTTTTCAAATTTAATTTTAGCGGATGAAATCAACCGTGCCCCTTCTAAAGTGCAAGCGGCTCTTTTAGAATGCATGCAAGAGAAGCAGATTACCATTGGGGATACCACTTATAAATTACCCAAACTTTTTTTAGTGTTGGCTTCACAAAACCCTGTGGAACAAGAGGGAACTTATCCGTTGCCAGAGGCACAAGTGGACCGATTTATGCTTAAAGTTATTTTGAGCTACCCTACGAAAGAAGAAGAAAAAAGAATTGTAGACATCGTAACTGGCCCAGGAATTAAATACCCTAAAGCAGTGGCTACAGAAGAAGAAATTCTTAAAGCCCGAGAAGTTGTTAAAGAAGTATACATCGATGATAAAATTAAAGATTACATTGTTAACATTGTGGCTGCGACTAGAGATCCTCTAGGCTCTGGCATCAAAGGGTTAGCGGAATTTATCGAATACGGAGCTAGTCCAAGAGCCAGTATCTTTTTAGCACAAGCAGCAAAATGCCATGCCTTTTTAAGAGGTCGTGGTTATGTGACTCCTGAGGATATTAAGTTTATTGGTATGGAT
>CAZLBO010000239.1:0-4516 GCA_964557725.1 uncultured Bifidobacteriales bacterium
GATAGCTTGTGTAAAGTGTGACATCATAGGTGTTTTCACGATAGAACTTCATTTCTACTGATTCTAAGGGTTTAAACATAATGGGAGAGTTTGATGCTTTTTGAGTCGCGGCGTATAAGTCTCTTAACTTACTTGGGATAGTATCTTTATCTGGAAATTCGGCCAATAAATCTTCATAGAGCTTTTTGGATCTTATAATTTCTCTTTCAAGGGAGTCTATTCGGTTTTCTTGATTTAATATCTCAGTCAACTCGTCTTTTTTTCGGTCAATTTTCTTGTCTAAATTTTGAATGTTGACATGGTAATCATTCCAGTCCTTCCAACCAAACTCAAAAGAGATATAAGCAATCAGGGTGAAACTCACAATAGCGATGATCCATAATATTTGAGTGAGGCTTAAATTTTTCATTTAAGGTTTAGCTCCTATCCCTTTGGTGGGTTGAGAAGCTGCAAAAATCTTCTTTCCATCACTTGAATTTACTTGTGAGGTAAGTAATCCATTATCAATTTCTATTTTGATTTCAAATTTAAAGAACCTTGATTTGCTATCTTCGATGTAATTGATAGAGATTAAAGAGACCTCTAAAAAAACGAGTTTCTTTTTAAGCCGTGTGATGTAGTGTCCCACCTCTGAAAAGATATGCGTATTTCCTGAGATATTAATAAAGGGTGTTTGCTTTTCTTGGGCTATTTGTTCGACCCAAGTGTTTTCTGGAAGGCTTGCACTTATGCCTTCTAAAATATCTAACCATAATTGCTTATTTACATTAATACTATTTAGTGCCGTGTATTTAGAGTCAATTTCTTGCAGTAGCTTTTCTTTGACCTTGATTTGGTTTTTAATAGACTCTTTTTCTTTGACTTGCTGCATGAGAGCGTCTAGTATTAACTGTTTTGCAGATAACTCCTTGTCGTAATAGGCGCTACTCACAGAAAGAGCAATCAACAAAAGTATAAGAGTGATTAAAGGGATGATAATACGTGCGTCAAGAAGGTAAGAGTAATCTTTTTTGATTATTCTATCCTCAATGGGAAGCAGATTGAGTTCTATTAGGTCAGGCATTAGAATTTTCGGAGAGCTAAACCTGTAGCAACAGTTAAGGTGGTGGATATCTCTTTGGGAATAGAGGATGTGAATTTTTTCTTATCGTAAGCTAAATGGCTTAAAGGGTCAGCAATTTTCACTTCAATATCATGCTTGTTTGAAAGTAATTCGGGTAAACGCTCAATACAGGCGCCTCCTCCACTGAGAATAATTTTGTCAATAGGGAGGTTTTGTTCAGAGGATTGGAAGTAGTTAAAAACTTGAGTCATTCCTTCAGATAATTCATCGACACATCCTTCTATACAATTCAAATAAGTATCAACATCATAGTCCTCATTGGCACGCCCTTTTAAAATAGAGGTTGCCTCGGAATTACTCACTTCTAAATGGTTTTCAAGTGAGCGGATAAAATTGTGCCCTGCAGTGGGGATATCTCGTGTAGAATGATAATGGCCATGTTTGATAAAAGTAAGATTGGTTGTGAACTCACCAATATTGGCTAAACAAACAACTTTTCCTTTATCTTCATCAGGGGCAGAAAAAAAGTATCCGTTTGCAATGGCAAAAGTATCTACATCCACGTTAATGGGTGTTAATCCTGCTCCTCTAATCAAGTCTAAAAAAGGCTGCATCATTTTGTACTTCGCCGCAACAAGTAAAACTTCAATTTCTTGATTTGTTTCATTTTTATTAATGATTTTGTAATCGAGTTGAATATCTTCTACATCAAAAGGACTGTGGCGACTAGCTTCAGAAAGAATTTGCTCTTCGTCAGACTCCATATTATTTGATTTAATCTTCATTCTATCGGCTAAAACGCCGTAAGACCATGAAAGGGCAAAATTAACTTCTTTTTGCTTCTTTGAAGAAGAGGCTTTTTGTAATAGGGATTGAATGGCATGGAGTAATTCGTCTTTGTTTCTTATTTCACCATTGACAATGGTGCCGACCTTAAAGACATGAATCCCTGCACCCATCAAAACCGGGCCAGAGGGATGATGCAAAATTTCTACAATCTTAACACTATGGTTACCGATATCGAGTCCCACACTTACAGGATTACCTTGTACTAATTGAAGTACTTTGTTTTTAATTATACCCAAATCGTAATTTTTAGTTTCCCCACCAAATTCAATATTTTTGCCTTTATAGACAAAAGACCAATATAACATAATGTCGTATTTGGGCAAGAAGTTAGAGGAGTTCTCTTATTTATTAAAAAAAGCACTTTAACATTATCCTAACGAAACTGATAGTCCATACGGTTTTTTTCAAAAACATACCTTACAATCTTCTCCTGAAGGGCTGTTTCGATATCTATAAATTTGAGTCGAATAATATATTGCTCAGGATCTTCATTTTTCACTAAATTTGAGCCAATAACCTCAGACTGTAACTGTTTAATAGGGCTTCCTGGTAGGTTAAAGTTGAGGTAAATAAGCGTATTAGGGGGGAGAGTTTGTTTTTGCTTGAGGCAGGCCCCTCCTCCACTAATGTCAACAATAAGGCCTTCAAGAGAAGTATCTATAGATAAATGCTTTTGTTCCCCTTGGGGCATTTGAGCGATAGTGGATTGGCAAGGGATATTGACTTCTACTCGAACCCAACTTCTAAGCTGTTTACGCGTTAATTTTAAAGTATGTTGAAAAGAGGCGCCTTCCTTTGAAACCTGAATGAGCTGTGATTTAATGGTATATTCAGCGTCTCCGTGCCTAATAAATCGTATTTCAATACCTGTTCCTGGCTTTTGATGGGACGAGAAACTACCCTTAATCGAGTCAATTAACCAAAACTCTTCTGTTATATCTTTTAAATAGCCTTGTTTGGTCTCCGTCTCGCCTTCTAAAATGTAATTGAATTGTAGGCCATGATTTAATTGCCTTGTTGAGGATAAATGAATCTCTTTTGAGAGCCTTGAGTATCCCATTTTTTTTCTTAAATCGAGTAAACCCTCTAGGGTAGGTGGCGACAAGTCGTTATTTTTTTGTTTTAAGTAAATGTAGGTATCCAAGGATCTCTCATAAATTGCAGGAACAGTAAAAACGGTGTCTGCTTCAATAAGCCTTCCCGCGTAAATAATTTCTTTGAGAAGGTTTGTTTCATTTGGGATAAGCTTTTTTTCTTTGATAAAATCAGAGAAGTTTTGCCAACTTATTTCAGCCTTATTTTGCTTCTTGCGATCTGATTTGATAATCTCCCATATGACGAGAAGCCCTAAGCCTATGATGATAATTGAGCCAAGAATAATAATGATTAAAGGGCTTGCAGAAGGAAAGGAGTTTTTAATTGCCTCAACTAGTTCACGTGTATCTGCTGAGATAAAGGAGGGCATCAGAAGAAATAGCCACAGAAGTGTTTTTGTTAGGAGGTTTTGATTGAAATGATTCGGCATATTCTTAATTGTTTACTCTTTCTCTTTTAAAATGATACCATTATTAAATGAGAAAAGTCCCGATTGATGAAATTGAAGATAATATGGAACTCGCAAAGCCGTTGACTAGATCAGATGGTAAAATATTGATGGCGGCTGGGGTTAAGTTAAAGTCAACAATGGCTAGTCGCCTTAAAAATTGGGGAGTGGGAGTTGCTTATGTAGTAGATGAAGGGGGAGACTCTACAGAGGATGTCACCAAAAGAATAGAAGGGAAGCTAAAAGCATTGGAAAATACCTTTAGTGGAACTCTAGAAAATTTAAAAATGAAACATTTATATGAAGTTGTTAAGGAGCACATAAAAAAACATGAGTGCTGAAACAGAAAACTTAAAGAAAATAACAGCTAAACTGACTGAATTACCCACTTTGCCCACGGTAATTACAAAAATCACCCAATTAATGCAGAACCCTAGAACATCGGCGAGTGAGGTGGGGCAGGCGATTACCACAGACCAATCTTTAGCTTCAAAAACGCTAAAATTAGTGAATTCGGCGTTTTACGGGTTTCCTGGGCGTATAAATACCATTACTCATGCGATTGTTATTTTAGGTTTTACTACGGTTAAAAATATCGTATTAACGACTTCAATCATGAATGCCTTTGGAGGAAGTAAAAAGGAGACGGGCTTTGATTTAGAGGGCTTTTGGCTGCATTCTATTGCAACAGGGGCAATCGCTCGAGTTTTGGCGAGTTATAATCACACAAAATTGATGGAAGAGGCCTTTGTAGGGGGGCTACTACATGATTTAGGAAAGGTGGTTTTGAGTCAATATGCCACGGAAGAGTTCGAGCAAATTATAGAGTACCGGGACAAAAATAATTGCCTTTTAAAAGAGGCTGAAAAAGCGGTTCTTAAAGTGACTCATCAGGAAATTGGGGGTTGGTTAGGAGAGAAGTGGAATCTTCCTAAGGATTTAATTGCTTCTATGCAATACCATCATATCCCACAAATAGCCGGCCCTTATCGAGAAATTGCGAGTATTATACATCTAGCTGATATTATCTGTCGTGCTTTAGGTGTAGGGTCTGGGGGAGA
>CAZLBO010000240.1:0-4502 GCA_964557725.1 uncultured Bifidobacteriales bacterium
GGTATCTACAGTTGCCTGGTATCATGTAAATGTTCATACTGCTTTATTAGCTTTTAAAGATTATGATATAATTAATATTCCAAAAAACAGGGGGAACAGCAGGGTAATTTTTTGCGAGAAGAATTTTATGTTGCTTGCCTAGATAAATATCTCTGTATTCCGTGGGGGCAATTCGACAGGAATTGGTGAGAGTAACAGCAGCTCTTTCGTACCAAAGGGGAAAATCAGGGTAACCGTCTACAGGATCTCCGTTGCCTGGTTGTGCAAAGAGGCTTTGAGAAGAAAGAAAAAGAATAAAAAGGGCAATGATATTTTTGATGTTTGTTTTCATCTAGTTAATCTAGGGTTAGAATGCAGTGTGGGCAACGGAAAAGTGGAACTTTTTTAGGCTATTTCCCAGCGCCCTGTTTTTAAGCTTCCTACTCGGATAACTTTGCCCAGATTTTAGTTAAAGATAATGATTGAATCCATTTATCCATTATTTGGGAGTTCAGATCCACATTACCAAATTGAAGAATACCTTGAATATCTTTTATGTGTTTTTGTGAATGCCCCTCTTTAAAGAATTGCATCTTTCGAATAATAATATATTCTGGGGGGGCAAGCCAAATAGATAATGTATTTGAAATTTCTATGCGGATGCGATTATCATTTGCCCATAGTTCAAGCGTATCTCTAGTATTTGGGTAACAATCGGCCTTAAATCCAGATTGATGATGGATTAAGTTAAAGTGAGCATGTTGTTCTCTTTTTAATTCTAAGGTTATAATTTCTTCAGGTGGGCAATAGTATTCTTGTTCAGAGAAGGCCGCCAGAATTTTTGGAATTTGGGTGTGGGAAAAGAAAAGAACCATATCAATATCATGAGTTAGTCTGGGTTCTCCGTAGAATATGGAAGCAACGGAACCCGTAATCATATAATCGATTTGAGCTCGTTCAATTGGTTAAATAAATATTTCGAGTAATTCAGGTTGTTGCATAGAGGAAAATCGAAGTTACTTTTTTTTGGACTTGTGTTTCTTGCCAGTCGGGATGTTGTGCCCTAACAGCGGCACTTTTTATGTCCCATGCTGCTTTTCTTAATTTTAAAAATTCGCCCCATTTTTGGGAATAGCTCATGTTTTTGTAAATGCTTTGCTGGATTTCGTAGGGCTTGAATTTACTCATAGAATAAAACTAATTACTTGTGAAGGTGAAAGAGTTTATTTCTTTAAACAGATAAAAAAAGCATGTTTTAACTCAGTGCTTCTTTAGCCTACCTCCCAACGCCCTGTTTTCAAACTTCCTACTCGAATAATTTTATCTTCAGCCTTTAATTTAGCAAGGTCTCTTTTGATTGTTTTATCGGAAACACCAAGTTTTAAGGCTATTTGTTCGGAAGTGATATTGCTGTTTTTTTGGATGAGTTCTAAAATATCTTCGAGTCTTTTTAAAGGGACATTTAAAGGGACATTTAAAGGGACATTTTTTTCTGTGCTACCCTGTTCTTTTAATGTTTTTAAAATAACACCTAACATAAACTCTATAAATGGAGTGCTAGAGCCAGAGCCGCCTGATTCTTCAAGGGCCCGATAATATTTTTGTTGATGATCTCTAATAATGCTTTCAATAGGCATGGCCATAAATGTTTTTTTCCAATGAGATAAAATGACATTTTGCCAGAGTCTTCCTATTCGACCATTTCCATCAGAAAAGGGATGTATAAATTCAAACTCATAGTGAAAAATAGATGATTTTATCAGGGGATGGTCATCACTTTTTTCTAGCCATTTAAATAAGTTTTCCATCAGACCAGAAACCCTTCGACTTGGGGGGGCAATATGCTTTCCCACCCCTACTTCAACAGTTCTAAAATTTCCTGCCGTTTTTAAGATGCCCTTCATTAAGATTGAATGTGCATTGAGGAGGTCATTTAGTTTGTTGAAGCGGTAGGAACCTAGTTTTTTATAGCAATTAATAGTCCCTTCAACTTCTGCAATTTCTAGCATGGTTCCCAGAACTTTTTTTCCATCAAGAAGCGCTGTAATCTTTTCTTCTCCTAAAGAATTCCCTTCTATCTCTAAAGTTCCCACAATTGTTTTAATACGATTTTTTCTGCGGAGTTGTGGAGTGATGATTTCTTTTTGATGGTACTCAAGACGAACCAATTCTTCTGTGATTAAAGAAATATGGTTAACTATTTTTGTTGTAATAGTGTATGGTGGCTTGTCGATTTTCATTGACTTAGAGTGCTTGAAATGAGTTTAAATTATGGAATGAATGATTCATATTCTTATAAATTAAGTTTCTGAATATCATAAGGTGTTCTTTTTTTATGTAATAAAACGAATATTTAACACCGATGAAGAGGCCTCTAAAAAACGTCCCATAAACCCTCAGGAGGGCGAATAGGTCTTCCCTCCTTATTCATAAAGGCATGGGTGGTTTTACACTCGCAAATAAGCTTTTCTTTACAAAAAGCCTTGTAGTTAAATTCAACTTTGGTTAGCCCAATTTGTTCTGCCGAAAAAACAATACTTAGCGAATCTCCAAAATGAGCAGGGGCACGGTAATCAATATGCGCTGATAATACAGGGATAAAAATCCCATTCTGCTCTAGTTGATGATAAGGGAAACCCACAGAAGATAAAAATTCAATACGGGCCGCTTCAAAATAAGGGAGGTAGGCACTGTGGTGAACAAAACCCATAGCGTCTGTTTCTACATAGCGCACTTTAATCTCAAAATGATGTTCCGTACTCATGTTTAATTTATTTGGGTTGAAGATGTTTTAATGTTTTGAATACCCAAAGCATAGCAAAGGTACCCATTACTGTGCTGGCAATAAAGGGAGCATAGTGGATGCTGTATTCACCAATATCTGTAAAATTCAGTAAAACCCAACCTAGTCCAATATTTAAAACCAGAATACGAAAAACGGTGATAAACATCCCTGGTAAACCTCGTCCTAAACCTTGAAAAGTGCCTCCACTGATCATTGCAAAAGCCACAAAGCAATAGGCGCCTGTCATACAAGCCACATAGTGCATGGCCGAACTTCTAATCGATTCCCAGTTTTCTACAGGGTGTGTGGGTTTAAAAAAGTCAACGAGTCCCCCTCGACAAAGGTAGACGATGGAACCTACGGTAATGAGAAAAATAAGGCCCGATAGATAACCTTTTTTTACGGTTTCACGCACTCGATCTATTTTTCCGGCCCCATAATTTTGGCCCACTAAGGCAATAATAGCCGTGGTAATAGAAAGTGCAGGGAAGATAGCTAATATGTCGAGTCGTCCGCCTATTCCTATGGCCGTAACGGCTTCTACGCTTATTGTACCAGCGAGGTAGGTTAAACCAATCATCATGGTTGGCATCATTAGGTGAGAGATGATGGTAGGAGAGCCTACTTTTAAAATTTTATTTAAGCCTTCTCGGTTGTTCCAGTTAGGAATTTTAGGCCATTGGAGCTGTGCCTTTTTCTTTAAGAAGAATTTAGTAACCATAAAAAAGGTAAGGATACCAGAAATTAAGGTAGCCCATGCGGCTCCATTTACTCCAAGACCTAAACCCTTGGGGTGCCAGCCTGTTCCCATAAATTGAAATTGGTCAAAGATGAAAAAGGGATCTAGAATTAAATTGATTAAAGTTCCGTACACCATGGCCATAGATAAAGTACGCATATTGCCTTCGGCTCTTAGGGCACTGCCGAGCATAAAAGTGGTGCTAGTAAAGAAAAGGCCAATAAAAACGATAAGCAAATAACCACGGGTGAGCTCTTCTGTTACGGCATCGACATTGAGGACTTTGAGATAAGTAGGGAGTATTAAAGGATATAACAAAAAGAAAAAAACATAAAGAGCAAATGAAAAATAGATCATTTGATTGAGAATGTTAGTGCCTTCTTCCTTTTTTCCTGCTCCTAAGTATTGGGCTAAAATAGCTGAGACCCCTGTACTTAATCCTTGGAAAAGGGCAAAGGGAATGTAGAAAATAGGAAAAGCATAATTGAGAACAGCTCTCGTGGCATTAGAACCTAATCGTGAAACAAAAACCCCATCAACAATGTTCAGTAACATATGAGCGGTAAGACCTAGAATCATAGGCAAGGCCATTCTGATGATATGGGGGAGAATGGCTCCTGTAGTCAGATCCTTTACTTTTTTTTCTTTTTTCATTTAAGTTGTTTTTGCCCCTCGTGCCATAATAAGTTTACCTGAACGAACCCATTCAAGAATTTCATACTTATTAAACATAATATGAAATGCATCTAATTTGTCAGGATTTCCTGTAATTTCCATCAATAAGGTCTCTTCTGTGATGTCAACGGTCTGAGCTTTAAAATGTTCGACAATTTGTAAGGCCTCGGTTCTGTTTTCAGAATCACATTTAATCTTTAGAAGTGCCATTTCTTTTTCCACACTTCTCTCACCAGAATGATGGTGAGCGTGTATGACATCAATCAACTTATTGAGCTGATGAATGATCTGATCAAAAGTCTTAGCTATTCCTGTGGTAACAAT
>CAZLBO010000241.1:0-4495 GCA_964557725.1 uncultured Bifidobacteriales bacterium
AAAAGAGACGTCTTCTCAAAGTCCATCTCCTTCTTACCATTAAGCCTCAATTCCTATTCCTATTCCCATCCCTTTATTTCAGTTTATGAAAAAGCTCTACCACTTTGCTTTTCAACTCCTCTTCCGTTCCATTATTCTCCACCACAAAAGTAGCCTTCTCTCTTAACTCTTTCTCCGAGAGTTGGTGCTTCATCCGAGAACGTACCTGTTCTTCAGAAACGCCATTACGTTTTAAGACTCTTTTAAGGCGGAGTTCCTCATCTGTTATCACAACTAAAACCCCATCTAAATCTCGATAACTACCTGACTCAAAAAGAATCGCAGCTTCTTTAACCAATAAAGGAATTTGACTCTCAATGGCTTTCTCTTTTTCTTTTTCAAAGGCAGCAAAAACCCGAGGATGAATAATGTCTTCCAGTTTTTTAAGCTGTTCAGCATGACCAAAAACTTTAGAGGCTAAATAATTCCGATTTAATAGACCTCGTGAATCATAACATCCTTCACCAAAAGATTTTTTTAACAAAGAGATAACTTCTTGATCCTCTGCCATAATTATTTTTGCTTCTTTATCTGAGTTAAACACCTTTGCTCCCAAGGCTTCTAACTGTTTACAAACAGAGGACTTTCCCGATCCTATCCCCCCGGTCACTCCTAAGAAGTATGTTTTATCCCCCATGAGATTCCAACCAAGTATCCCCTATGCCAATTTCAACCACTAAAGGAACCGAAAAAGTCATGGCATTTTCCATAGCACGTTTAATCAACAAAGTCGCTCGCTCAACGTCACTTTTGGCCACTTCAAAAACCAGCTCATCATGTACTTGCAGTAACATATCGCAATCAATACTAGAATGAGCCAGAAGCCCATCAATTTCTATCATAGCCTTTTTAATTAAATCAGCAGCACTGCCCTGTATGGGGGTATTGACCGCCATGCGTTCTGCATTTTCCTTAACCATTCGGTTATCAGAAGCCAAGTCTGGTAAATAACGCCTTCGACCAGAGATAGTTTCAACATACCCCATCTTGCGTGCTTGATCTACGGTCTCTTTCATGTATGCTTTTACATGACCAAATCGCTCAAAATATTTTTCAATAAACCCTGATGCTTCACTCCTTGGAATTTCTAACTCACGGGATAACCGCTGAGGCCCCATACCATACAACACGCCAAAATTCACCACTTTAGCACTTCTTCGCATTTCGGAAGTCACATCACTTTCACTTACTTGATAAAGAGCCGAAGCTGTTCGGGTATGAATATCCACACCTTTTTGATAAGCCTCGTTCAATCCTTCATCACCACTAAGGTGAGCCAATACCCGCAATTCAATTTGTGAATAATCTGCACTGAGCAATACATAGTCCTTTGAACGCGGAACAAAGCTCGCCCTAATTTGACGTCCTTGTTCTGTTCGGATAGGAATATTCTGCAAATTAGGATTGATACTGGACAATCGACCCGTGGCCGCAATGGTTTGTGAATAAGAGGTATGAATTCGCCCTGTTCGTTCATGCACTAATGTAGGCAACACATCCACATAGGTATTTTTAAGCTTCACTAGTTCTCGATACTCAATTAAGTACTTGATAATTTCATGTTCCCCTCGCAAGCCTTGCAAAACAGAGATATCTGTAGAAAAACCTGTTTTCGTTTTCTTTCCGGGTTTTAATTTAAGCTCTTCAAATAAAACTACGCTCATTTGTTGGGGAGAGCTAATGTTAAACTCTTTTTGAGCCAATTGATAAATACTCTTTTCTAATCGCTCAATTTCTTTTGCCATTTCTACACTTAACTCTTGTAGCCTTTTTGCATTAAGGCTAATACCCTTTTGCTCCATTCTTTGAAGTACCGAGAGGAGGGCTATCTCTTGCCCATAGTACATTTCTTCTTGCCCTCTATTTTTAAGCTCTGGCGCCACACGCTGCCATAGTCGAAGTGTGATGTCTGCATCCTCTGCTCCATACTCGCAAGCTTCTGCTACAGGAACTTGTGAAAAATTCTTTTGATTCTTTCCTTTTTTGCCAATTAAACCTTCGATAGGTATCATCTCATGATCAAAAAACTTTTTGGCTAAATCATCTAAAGACAAGCCTCTAGCCCCAGGATTCATTATGTGATAAGCAATAAGAGTGTCTGATATTGTTTTTGGAGAAGTGTTTTCTGGAGCCAGTCCATACCGTTCCAGAATGGGTAAATCATATTTAGCATGATGAAAGACAAACTGTTTTTCGCTTTTTAAAATAGGTTGAATTAAAATTTTTAAATTTTCAAGATCAAAGTTCTCTGGAGCTTTAACAAATTCTTCTGACTCATTTAAAACGACATGACCAAGAGGCACGTACCAACCCGTGGCTTCACGAGTAGAGACACATAACCCCACTAGCTCTGCAACTAGGCTGTCCAAGCCCGTAGTCTCTGTATCTAAACTGATTACCCTTGCTTTTTCTAGTTCTGCCACAAATTCTTTTTGATTCTCAATAGTGAGCAATTGATAAACAGCTTTTTTCTTTTCACTTTTTACAGAAGTCACCGGAACCCCTCCTCCTTTAGGCAAATGCCCCAACAAGGAATTTAACTCCCAGTGTTTGAGAAATTCTTCTATCGAAGCGACAGGTATCGGATGGTAAGCAAGGTCTTCTAAAGAGGAGTCTATTTCCACATCGCAGTCAAGTTGCACGAGTCTTTTAGAAAGATAAGCCATTTCTTCATCATTCTTTAAATTAGTTCTCAATCCTTTTTTTGTGATGTTATCCACATTCTCATACAACCGTTCTAAAGTTCCATAAGTTTTCAATAGTGTTGCTGCTGTTTTGGGACCGACCTTACTGACTCCAGGTATATTATCTGCCGCATCCCCCATTAAGGAAAGAAGATCGACTATCTGCTCTGGCTTCACATTAAACTTCGCTTCTACTTCTTTAGGACCACGCACCAAGGCAGGCTGACCTCGTACACCAGGCTCAAACATAAAAACAGAATCACTTACCACCTGCATCATGTCTTTGTCTTTGGTAAAGATATAAACTTCATAGCCTTCTTTTTCTCCTCGCACAGCAAGGGTTCCCATTAAGTCATCCGCTTCAAACCCCTCTCTAGATAAAGAGGGTAGACCTGCCAAATCCAAAAACTCTTGAATAAGAGGTAATTGAGACCTTAATTCCTCAGGCATGGGCTTCCGTTGCGCCTTGTATTCCTTATACATCTTATGTCTAAAGGTTGGCTTGGGTAAATCTTGAACAATCGCCAAATGGGTTGGTTTTTCATTTTCTATCAATCGAAGAATTTGACTCACATACCCATATAACGCAGAAGTATGCTCTCCACTAGAAGTGGTTAATGGGTTATTTATAAATGCGTAATGAGACCGATACGCCAGCGCAGCGGAATCCACCAAAAAAAGTTTTTTATTTGTCATATATTTATCATCCTCTCACAGCAAAATAATATTTTTATCCTTGGGAAAAGAATAAACCTGTGAGGAGAAACTAATAAATGACTTTGGTTAAAGTATGCGGCATTACTAGCTTAAAAGAGGCACTTCTTTTAGAGGCCTTAGGGGTCAATTATTTGGGTTTTAATTTTTACCCCAAAAGCAAAAGATACATTTCGCCCTCCCAAGCAGCGATCATCACCTCCCAACTTTCTACCGCACAAGCCGTAGGTATTTTTGTCAATAAACCTTTAGAGTCCATTTTAACGATTTGCAAACAAACCGCACTCGCTCTCGTTCAATTACATGGTGAAGAACCCGAAGGTATTTCAAAAAAAATTCCTTTGCCGGTGATTCGTGCTATTCCTGTTTTTCAAGATGACCCTCTGCCCCCTTCCCCTGAAGGTGAATACGAGTTTTTATTGTTTGATTCAAAAGTCGGCAAAGAATTTGGTGGCACAGGCACACCCTTTGACTGGAATTTGCTTAGAAACTTTAAAGGAAAGCCATTTTTTCTCGCAGGAGGGTTAGGCCCTGATAATATTGTCCGTGCGATTGAGGAGTGCCAACCTTATGCGGTAGACTTAAATAGTCAGGTCGAAATTGAACCTGGTATCAAGGATATTGAAAAGGTAAAGACTTGCCTTGAGCTGATTCGTTAATCACTTCACTTTGGTTCCTGGAACCAACTGTCCCTGGCACCGAGCGTCCCTGGCACCAAATGGGGACAGGGACAAAAAAATGCCACACACCATCACACCACAGCGGAAATTACGCCCTAAATAACCAATTTTACTCTGTTAAGGAGGTTTCTAAGGAATCCACATCCTTTAAAGATTCTTCTTCTGTAGGTGATTCCGTGGGTTCCACAGGCAATTCACCCGAATTCGCTTCTTCTTCAATCACTCCATTTGAGGCATTCTCCCCTTGCGAACCCTCTACTACACCCTTTTCCACGGAATTAGGAGTAACACCTTCCTTTTCATTCACAACAGATAAGCTCAGTTCTTGAACTCCTTCTGTTGTACGCAATTGTATACTCCTCGATCCGATTTTGTCTT
>CAZLBO010000242.1:0-4487 GCA_964557725.1 uncultured Bifidobacteriales bacterium
GAGCCTGAATAGTTTAAAACTTGTTTATATAGATCCAGAGTTTCTCGTGAAAAGGAAGATCGAGCCCTCATATCCCTCAAGCCTCGGTCTTGACTTTCAACCAACGTCTCTCCCTCTTCCAGTAGGTTTCCACTGTTCTGACCTCCTCTACTTGCCCCTTCTACCAGACAAACCATGGCCACACAAAGCTTATAGAGTGACTGATCGGATGTATTGCGAATACCATACAACACCCGAGCCAATCGAGGATGTATAGGCAATCGAGTCATCCACTCTCCACCAGGCAAAGGGCGACCCGTTTCATCCACAGCTTCAGCTTCTTTTAGCACCTTAAGACTGGCCTTTAGGATTGATGGATCGGGAGCATCCAACCAAGGTAAACTTTTTAAAGCTAACTCTGGTTCGCTCTCTTCCGCGTTAGTTAAGAGTTGCAATAAACCTAAAAGAGAATGGGCCCATTCTTGTTTTAAAAGACCCGAACGCCAGTATTCTTTCCAGTCCCTTTCCCACTTTTGTTCCCACAAACGGATACACCAACCTGGCCCTGTACGACCCGCACGCCCACGCCTTTGCTCAGCGCTTTGCAGGGTGATTCGTTTTAAACCCAAACCATTGATCCCTTTTTCTGATTGCCAAAAGGCCTCGCGCTCCCAACCAGAATCAATCACCCCTGTCACACCTGGTATCGTCAAAGAGGTCTCAGCCAGATTGGTGGTTAAAATAATTCTTGGCTCCTGCAAGCCTTTACCTTCTTGACAAACGGCTTGTTGCTCTTTCAGCTTCATTGAACCATGCAATACATCCACCCTCAGCTCACTCACTCCGGGCAATGCCCCCTCTTGCAAGCGGGTTTTAATTCGTTGGATTTCACCCCACCCAGGTAAAAAACAAAGACAAATATCATTATGTTTATCTGGGAGCTCAGTGGTCGATCGGGACAGCAGCCAAGCCTTGATGGCTCTGAGGACTTGTGAGTCTAATTTTTCTGATGCAGCGGGAACCAAGTAACTCGTTTCTATTGGAAAGATACGAGTGGATACATGCAACTGTCCCCAGTTTTCGGTTTCCTTTTTAAAGGACGCTTTATCTAAGGTCGCAGACATTACTATTATTTTGGGAATGGGATGCTGTGTTTTTAAATAATGCACCCAGGCCCAAATTAGATCCATCTCCACCTGTCGCTCGTGAAATTCATCGAGTATGAGAACACTTACCTGAGAAAGAGTCCGTGCAGATTTAAGTTCTTGAAAAAAGAGACCGTATGTTTGAAATACAATTTGAGTGTGTTGAGAAACTTCTTTAGCTCCCCTTACTTTATATCCAACTTCCCTTCCAAGGGTGACTCCCTGTTCAGTAGCTACTCGGGTGGCTAAGGAAATAGCCGCTAGTCGGCGGGGTTGGAGGACTACCACTTTTCCAAAAGGTTGGCACTTCTCCTTTGTATTTCCCTTGCTAGCATCTCTACTAAGCTTTTGATGGATCCATTGATTACAATAATGAGGCACTCGGGTGGACTTCCCCGTACCGGGTGGGGCATTTACAAAGACACCATCATGTTGGTCTAATAACGTAATAAAAGTATCACGGTGATTATCTATCGGCAAAGAGAGCATGTTGTTATTGAACCTTTTATAGCACCTGAAGGTTTATGTTTAGAAAAGGAAGGAGTGCTTAATAATTAGCTTTAATTTCGGTTTCTATAAGATCTCTTAAATGCCTATAGCCAAATGTTATAAGTGGTTTTCCATTAACAAAAAAACCAGGAGTTTTTGTAACATTAAGTGTAGCAGCATCCTCTAAATCTTGTTTGATAATCCTTGCGATTTCAGAACTTTGCATTTCTGATTTAATTCGTTTTAAATCAAGTTTGGTTTCTTTTAAAAACCCCCATATCAACTCAGGTTTGGGATTGTGATGGTTGGCCCAGTATTGCTGAGTTTGAAACATGATTTCTAAGGTTTCCCAATACATCCCTTGATTTCTGGCTGCTTCTAGAATTTTGACAAAATAGTCTGCACCCTGATGAAAGGGAGCGTAACGAACCACCAGTTTTATTTTTCCTGGATATTGTGCCAAAATATCTTTAACAAAGCGATGAAAAGCACTACAAGTTTCACAGGCAGGATCAAAAAATTCCACTAGGGTCACCTTGGCATCCTCTGGGCCCAGAGATTGAGAGTGTTTCCGAACAAAAGGTTCGTTATTTTCTGTGGCTAATTTTGTGATTTTATCCACTTGATGGCTCTTGTAGAAATAGGTAGCTAGAACAAAGGCTAGAACCAATAACAAACCTGAAAGGGATACGAGAATTGTTTTATTCATTTAGAAAGTCTCCTGTGTAAAATTATTAACAACGCAGCTAAAGTGGTAAAACTCAATAAAGCTAATAAGGGAATGGTAATAAATCCATATAAATTTAATTGAATATCAGTGCATGAAAGGTTCTTGTCGCATGGTAAAAGGGGCTTTGGAATAATCCTCATGTAAAGAAGGTTGTGGTAAAAAGAAATTAGCCAGCCTATTAATGTTAACGGGAGTGCGAATTTGACCACGTTTTTGTTTAATGGAAAAAGCCCAGCCAGAAGAATTACAGATAAAGGAAATAAACAGATTCTCTGATACCAGCATAAAGTACATGGGGGAAAGCTTAAAATCTCACTAAAGAAAAGAGACCCCAATGTGGAGCCACTGGCAATTAACCAGCAAATAAAAAGAAGGGCCCAATTTGAATCGGATTTATTTTTAAAGCTTTGTCTATTTATGTCAGTTATTTTTTGCGTCAATATTTGTCTTCTGTGTTTCTCACACGTATTTTATTGCCAGCAATTCTAGTTTCATTTAAATTTTTCATAGCCACTGTGGCTTCTTGTGTGTTAGGCATTTCTACAAAGGCAAAACCTTTGGAATTGCCGGTGGATTTATCTAACACCAAGTGACAAGATTGTAGGGTGCCATATTCTTCAAAGAGATCTTTAACTTCTTTTTCAGTGGTACTGCGAGAAAGGTTACGGATTAATAATTTCATAAATTATGTTAATGCTTAAAGCATGAATTCCATTTTTAGGTTGGATAGTAATGATATTTTTTTAATGGTTAGTCCTTAATGTGGATATAGAGAATAATGAATGTACAAAAGGGCTCATGGTTTACATATTTCGGAGTTTTCAATTTCATAAGTCTTTCTTGTTTACTCACTAAAATAGCCTAAAAGTACATGCCTATAATATAGTTCATAAATGTCATCTCGTACTTCTATTATTCCAACCATTTGTCCACTTAATGATGTTCCACTGGAATCCATTTAGGGAATATGTCCCTTTTCTAACGGATATGCCCATTTGCAGTGACCATTCTTACATTCAATTATCAAAAACCGTAAAGGGAATCAATGAGTCAGGATAAATCGTTTGCAGGTACTTTATGCTGTTATAAGTAGAACGCATGGTGGCCATCAAATCATAGGGTTTGTTATCGACCAACGACAATTAGAAATCCCCACTCAACGACAATTATTATCCCCCACAATGTCTAATGGGATTTCAGCATCTTCGATGTAACTTTTGTTGATGATTTGACTAAGTGTGTTTCCGATGATTTAGCTGCACAGTCAGTACATTTTGGATTTACTAGGCCATCAAGTATTGAATTTTTCACCTTATTATAAAAATCCGAAGTCGCATCCCAAATAATATGTTCCTCACTATGATAACCTACATAAGTCAATTCGGCATATTCTTCTCCATTGAATGAACCCCAGTTTATAGCAAGATTATCCATATACAACTGTACTTCAATTCCTGTTTTAAAACGATAATTCTTCCAACCACAGGGAACGCCTAGGCAATACATCGTGCCACCTGTTCGAGTGACTTGAGTTTTAGGTATATATTCTATTCAAATTTAGTTGGGATGAATGTGGGAGTACTTTCAGCCCAAAGTAGGGTGATGTTAAAAATGATCGCAGAATTCACCCGCAAAATTATTGTGGCCTTGCCAGAATTTAATTTTGTCGGGTGCAATGTATTGTTATGTGTTAATACATAATCTTATCTGTAATATTTAAAGAGGAACAACATTAGTGGCACATGGCCCTTTCTGTCCTTTGCCCACTTCAAATTCTACTTCTTGCCCATCATTAAGCGAAGCATGCCCTCCATCTCCTTGAATTTCAGAACTATGAACGAAAAGATCTTTTCCTCCATCATTTGGGGTGATAAAACCAAAACCTTTTTCTGAATTAAAAAATTTTACTGTACCTTTATTCATTGTTTCCTTCTTTGATTAGTGGTGAATTAATTAAAATATTTTACCATCGATTTCACCGATTCGAAATAAAATTTAAACATAGTAATTTAAGCATATCGGATAGGTCAGAAGCCTTTCCGCTTCCTTCCCTCCTAAGAACCGTACTTGATAATTTCCCATCATACGGCTCAAGCATTTTGTAAAGTTACCCTGTTGGGATAACCCGACAACTTAACATTCTT
>CAZLBO010000243.1:0-4474 GCA_964557725.1 uncultured Bifidobacteriales bacterium
ACATGGTGAGATTCCCTATGCTCACAAAGGTGTTTGGGCATTACTTGATACTATTTCTGTTATGAATTCTATTAAAGCCTTTCGGAATCATCATTATAGTGCTCTTGATGTAACCCAAAATACAAATTTGAATATAGCCTATTGGAAAACATTTGAACTAACAGAAAAAATATTAACTGATAGTCAAGTCATATATGAAGAAGAATATTTTAAAAATAAAAATGGGGAGTCTGTCTCACGTTCAGCTTACGATTTTTTAAGAGACCATTTTGGTTATCGCTTATATTTTGATTTAAACAAAACAAATATCGAGGTAGTGGGCACAACCTTAAATTATGATATTTCTCTTCGCAATGTGGGGTTTTCTAGCATTATCAATTCTCGCCCTGTATATTTAGTTTTAATTAACAAAGCTAATCAAATAGCTTACAGAAAAAAACTAGCTGTAAACCCTGCCAATTGGCAACCATTTAGCCCCCAGCTTAATGATTACAAAGTCATCACTCACAAGATTACAGGAAGCATGGATTATCAAACACCAGGTGATTACAAAATAGGACTATATCTACCCGATGCTGCCGCTTCATTAAAGGATAAACCTTTATACGCTATTCGTTTTGCTAATAAGAATATTGAAATTTGGAATGACTCTAAAAGTCGGGTTAACATTTTCTCTGGAATAAAAGCAGATAATACCACGATAAAAGATTTAAAAAAGGGCTTGGGTGCCTCTTTAAATATAAGCATGTTTCAAGATCAACAGAACCATTCTATTGTTATTAATAGTAAAACATCCATGATTAATGATGTTAAGGTTTTCAATGTAAAAGGAAAAATCGTCACTCAATTTTCAGTTGAAGCAATGCAATATTCACTTGACGTATCAAAACTGAATAAGGGATTACATGTTTTTAAAGTAAACACTTCAACAGGTTCTGTTTTAAAAAAGATAATTATCAATTAAAGGGCTTCCCTATTTCAAAAGATAAACGAGTTACTTTCTAAAAAACTATCTATCTTCTTTTTACCTTTTTTAACTAGGATGTAAAATGAATCTAGATTTAGCCCAAGTCGGGAAGAAAGCCCCTGCTTTTTCATTGAAGAATCAAAATGAAAAAAAAGTATCTCTGAAGGATTTTTTTAACACAAAAAATGTCGTTCTTTATTTTTACCCCAAAGCTCTCACCCCAGGTTGCACTGTGCAAGCTTGTGGTATTACGGATAGTAAAAAAGAATTTGCAAAGCTAGATACCGTCGTTTTGGGAGTAAGCCCTGACCTACCTGTAAAATTAAAGCGTTTTGAAGAAAAGTATAGCCTTAATTTTGACCTCCTATCTGACGAAGGGCACAAAATATGTGATAAATACGGCGTTTGGGGGCTCAAAAAATTTATGGGTAAAGAATATGATGGCGTACACCGAATCACCTTTATTATTGGTAAAGATGGAAAAATCAAACACGTGATGCCTAAAGTCAAAACTAAATCCCATCATCAAGACGTCATTGAGCTCATTAAAGCCCTTTAGCCTACTCTTTATTCAAAAAAAAAGGCCGCTACACTCTCGTGTAACGGCCTTAAATTCAGCTATAAACTAAGCAATAGAACAAGACATATCTTGGCCACAGCATAATGGTGACTTGATTTTTCCATGTTCATTAGGACATTTTGAAATTTGAACTTCAGTGCCATTGTCTAATTTTAACATGTCGTTTACTAAAGGAGCGTCACATTTTCCACAAGTAGCGTTAACGCTCATTCCACATTTTGAACATTCATAAGTAGCCATTTTTATTGTCCTTTTTAAATTATTTGTTGTCAATGTGTCAAACCTAATCACTTGAACTTATTAAGTCAAGAGCTTACAAACTTACTTTTTACTCCGTTCAATCTGTTCTTCTTCCCCTTCTTTATTTTCGCCTATCTTAACTATAGTCTTTGGACTATATTTAGGGCATGTGCACAATAAGGGTACTTCTTCCCTATTGTGGTACAGTAGAATAAATAAAGTCTTTAAAATTATTGAGGGTCGTAATGATTAAAAAAATCCTTGTTTTGTGTACACTATCAGTCTTTGTGCATACTAGTGTATGGGGGCAAACCTGTAACGACATAAAGCCCGTCGCTGCTGACTTTGTCAAAACGACTGTAGTTCCTAATGTGAGTACACTCGCTGGATTTACAGGAGCAAAATACGTCATGGAAATGGCTTTTACAAAAAATAATGAATTGTTTTTTGCGGTTAAAGAGGGCCACATTGGTTTTGTGGATAATGCTTCTAAAATCCATATGATTCACAAACTCGCTGTTTGGGATCAAAAAAGAGTGATGGGCGTAACGGGGCAAGGATATGAAACAGGCCTTAGAGGCATTGCCGTTGATCCTGATTTTGAAACAAACCGATGGATATATGTCATCTATGATACAGATAAAAGCCAGGCTGATTTCCTTGCAAAAGAAGAATTAAGTACACAAGTCGTTCGTTTAACCTTTGATCCTGTAGCGAAAAAAATTCTCGCGAACTCAGAAAGAACCATTATTTCTTGGATCTCAAATGGAATAGATCATGTTTCAGGCTCTATGACATTTGGCCCCGAAGGCGTTTTGCATATTTTGAGTGGCGATGATACGGATTCTCAATCATTTAATCAATTTGCTCCCCTCAATTGGGCTCCTGATGTTAACCCCAGTAACCCTTGTCGCAAATTTGAAAAGGCAGGAAGCAGAGTTTCAGGAAGGAAAATTCCCGCTTTTAGCCCTTGTGTCTCCGATGCCTCTCGAAGCACAGCTAATACCAACGACTTAAGAGGCAAAACACTGCGCATCAAACCTATCGCTTTTGCAGAAGGAAGCACTCCCACTCCGGGGGTCGGAACAACTTATACCATTCCTGAAGGAAATTTGTTTCCTATAGGAACAGCTAAAGCACGACCAGAAATTTACACTATGGGTCATCGTGCAGGCTGGAGACTCAATGTGGATGCCCTTACAAAATGGGTTTATATAGGAGAAGGAGGCCCTGCTTCTTCGTCAAAAAAAACGGGAGCTTACACCCGAGGCCCCTTTGGACATGAAGAGCTTAACATTGCTCACAAAGCAAGCTTTTTTGGTTGGCCCTATTTCAATGGTAATAACGAAGCTTATCGACCCTGGGATTTCGCTAAAAATGAACCCCTTAAAGATGCCCAAGGCAATTTTCGTCCTCACTTTGATAACACCAAAGGAGTAACCAATGAATCTCCCCGAAATACAGGCTTAAAAACACTTCCTATTGCAAAACCACCTGCTGTTTGGCAATCACGTAAAGGCGCAAAAAGCTTTTCTCACCCCTTTATGGATAGAGGTGGCTGTGTAATATCCTCAGGCCCACGCTATTATTACCACCTCAACAAGGCGTCTACTGGTGCCACGACTAAACTCCCCCCCTATTACCATCGAAAGCTCTTCTTTTCTGATACCAACGGAGGTTATCTCGCTGTAGCCACCATTCAATACAATGTGGGAAAAGATAAAGTGGAAGTCACTGACATCGAAAGCTTTGTAGGCGGTAAGTTTGGAGGCAATATGTTAGATTTAGAGCTAAGCCCTAACGGTGAACTGTACGGAGTAACCAATGGTATCATTTCTAAAATAGCATACAAGGGAACGTGCAGACCTCCTAACAGTTCAGTGGGCATCCCTTCAATTGCAAAACGTTCTAACCTTGCCACACAATTAGTTGCAGGAGCAAATACTTTGATTTTCTTTCCTAAAGGAAAGCAAGTGGCCAAATTATTTACCCTTAAAGGACAACAAGTTTGGAGTGTTCGCAAAGATGCAGATAACTTACGTGTTCCATCTTCACTTACGAATAATCTTTACTATGTAAGATTTGAATAAGCATTAATTTCAATCCTATAAAAAAGCCTCTACTTAAGTAGAGGCTTTTTTTATGTAGAAAAGTTTGCATAAAAAAAAGGTTTTCACCTAAGTGAAAACCTTTTTTTGGTCGGGGCGACTGGATTCGAACCAACGACCCCCACGTCCCAAACGTGGTGCTCTAACCAGGCTGAGCTACGCCCCGATGGCTGGCAAGATACTACAATCATTTGAGGGTTTCAAGTATTAATGCAATGTATCTATGTAAAAATAAAAAAGCTCAATTTCCCAAGCTTTTAACTCAAACGCTTTTTGACAGCCTCTCCATGATGAATAAAGCCCTCTGCCTCCGCTAAAGCAATAATAGCAGGCCCATTTTTTTGAACTGCTTTTTCTGAATAACGGATATAACTACTCCGTTTATAAAAGTCGTAAACTCCTAAAGGAGAAAAGAAACGAGCGGATCCATTCGTTGGTAAAACATGATTAGGGCCTGCGAAGTAATCTCCCACAGGCTCCGAAGAATATGGCCCGACAAACACCGCTCCTGCATTAACTATTTTCTTTTCTAGCCGTTCGGGGTATGCTGTCATAATTTCCAAATGCTCAGGGGCTAAA
>CAZLBO010000244.1:0-4464 GCA_964557725.1 uncultured Bifidobacteriales bacterium
GATTGCAGAAGGTGCTGCAAATGAGGTCTCTAATATATTACATCGTATGAGAGAGCTAGCTATTCAAAGTTCGAATGACACGAACACAGCGACTGAACGAGGTTACTTAGATCAAGAAGTTCAAGCATTGATGGAGGAAATTGATCGAATCTCTAAAATTACTCAATACAATGGAATGACATTGCTAGATGGAGAAAGTGATAGTTTTGGAGTTTCAGGCGGAGCCGCTTCGGTACTACATATTGGTGCAAATAATAATAAGGGTGTTGTGTCGGGAACAATCGATACCATGAAGATTGGTGTGAGTGCAATGACACTGGGGGCATTGGGTTTAACCTTGGTGGCTTTTGGCAGCGGAACATTGACTTCTGTTTCATCTCAATCAGCGGCTTTTGCAGCAATAACTGCTATTGATGTTGCGATGAACTCTGTAAATAACATGCGTTCGGACTTAGGTGCTGCGAGTAATAGACTGGATATGGCCATTAATAACCTTACAGTACAAGAAAACAACATGCAAAGTGCAGAGTCAATGGTGAGAGATGCAGACTTTGCGTTTGAGACCACACAGTTTACGCGTAGCCAAATTCTATTACAAGCAAGTACCGCGATGTTGAGTCAAGCGAATCAAATTCCTCAATCTGTTTTATCTTTGTTGCAATAAATATTTAAGTATTATAAAATAGAGAAGTTAAAAGAGGAACTATGACAAAATATATTGAAGAAAATATAATGGAGAGGAATACAATGGTGGACGACAAAGATGTGATTAGCTTCCCTGGTGGGATTCCAGGGTTTGAGAATTCCCATAGATTCGTTATCCTCTCAAGTGAGGAGTACCAGCCCTTTCATTGGTTACAATGTATTGATGGCGAGGATATTCGTTTTGCCATTATAAATCCTCTTGTAGTAAAGCCTGATTATGAACCGAAAATGGGTAAAGCAGAATTGGAGTCTTTAAGGCTTTCGCATCCAGATGATTTATTACTATATGTTATTGTTACTCTAAAGACGCCATTGAAAGAATCTACAGCAAACTTTCTTGGCCCATTATTTGTTAATGTTAAAGAGAGAGTAGGGAAACAAATTATAATAGACGATAAAAGATATTCTTTAAGGGAAAGAATTATAAGTTAAGCTATGCTAGTACTAACAAGAAAAGTGGGAGAGAGTATTCGGATTAATGAGAATATTTCTGTAACCATTATGGAAGTAGATGGACGGAGTGTTAAGTTAGCTATAAAAGCTCCACGTAACGTTCCTATTCACCGAGAAGAAATCTTTATAAAGATTCAAGAAGAAAATAAATCTGCGGCAAATCGTAAGAAAGGGAATGATTTAAGCGAAGTGGCAGGCTTGTTTAATAAGGGAGGGTAGCACCTAAGCTACAGCCTCCTTTTTGTCTTGAATTGCAGAGAAGTCGGCAATAAGATTAACGAGGTCTTTGACTTGCTTGATTAATAAGTGACGATTGATTTTTATGGTTACTTCTTTATCATTCAAAAGCACGTTGTTGAAGAGGTTGTATACCGGTTTTCGCAAAGCGCTTATTTTTTCTAAGGCTCCTTTATATTCTTTCTCTTTAATGAGCTGTGAAAAAGAATCTTGAAAGCCTTCTAGGGCCTGGAATAAGGTTTTCTCATCTTCATGAACAAAAAGATCGGGGTTTAAGGTACCTGTTATTTTAGGGTCTAATATGTTATTGACTCTTTTGAAAACAGCGGCTACATCATCAAAGTTCTTTTGTGTTCTAAAGTGATTCATTGCCGTTAACCTTAAGGTCAGGTCATTGATGTTCATCCATGATGTTTGAGATTGAAGGACGGAATGGATGATGTCCTTGGAGATCCTTCCTGGGATGTCTTCTCGGACAAATCCATTGAATAATTGAATGGTCCGTTGTTTAAAGAAGGAGAGTAATTTCTTTTCAATAGATTCAGGGGCTTCGGATAACACTCCCTTTGGGTACTCTTGAATCCCTAAATGGATTAAGGATTTTAAGTTAAGAGGAATGTTCTTTTTAATCAGAATAATTAAACACCCAATGGCAGCTCGGCGCAAGGCAAAAGGATCAGCCGAACCTGTAGGCTCTTTGCCTATTCCAAAAAATCCGACTAAGGTGTCGACTCTATCTGCGAGACCCACAAGAGTGGCTTCGATGCTATGAGGTAGATGATCTGTCGCATTTTTGGGTAAGTAGTGCTCGTTGATTCCCTGAGCGATAACGGGGTCTAACCCTTCAATTGTGGCATAATGTGAGCCCACAATACCCTGTAGTTCAGTAAATTCAAAAACCATTGCGGTCGTTAAATCGGCTTTACAAAGAGTAGCGATTTCTTTGATATGAGAAAGAGAAGGGGAACTAAGTTTGAGGCTTTCACCTACTTTGGTGGCTAAAGATTGAATCCTAAGACTTTTGCTTTGCATGTTGCCTAATTTTTTTTCAAAGGTCAATTGCTCAAGTTTAGGGATTCTGTCATGTAGCTTTATTTTTTGGTCTTCTTTTAAAAAGAATTCGGCATCTTTTAATCGAGAAACTAAAACTTTTTCATAACCTTCTCTTACAATACTCTCATCTTCGCATTGCATATTTGAAATTGCGATGAAGGAATTATGTAAATGATCGGCATCGGAATTAAGAGCAAAATATTTTTGATGCTCCTTCATTTCTGTGACTAATACTTCATCAGGAATTTTAAGGTATTGACTTTTAAACCGTCCATGGATGGCAATGGGGTATTCAACTAAAAAGGTGACATCATTTAAAAGCGATTCATCTTCTCTCCAGAGTAAGCTGTTTTTAGTTGTAATGTCTAGGATTTGTTTTTTGATAAGTGTTTTTCGTTCTTTATGATCCGCCCATACAAAAGCCTTTTTTAAGTCTTCTAAATAGGTAAGAGGGGTGACGGCTACTTCTTTATTACATAGAAAGCGGTGTCCACGAGAATGGGCGCCTGCTTGACAAAGACCAAATTCAGTGGGAATAATATGATCTCCTAAAAGAGCGACTAACCATTGAGTCGGGCGTACAAAGGGTGGCATTGTCCCATCAGCCCAACGCATGGTTTTATACCAATGTATCTTGGAAAATAAAGCGGGAATGATCTCTGCTAAAATATCGGGTGTTTGCCTTCCCTTTTTTGTGACTTCAGCATAGAGGTATTCGGCTTTCCCAAATGTTTTTTGGGTAAGCTCTGCTTCTTGAATATTATTCTTCTTAGCAAAACCTAGGGCTGCCTTTGTCCAGTTTCCTTCTCCATCTTTTGCAATAGTAATGGGGGGGCCTTTAAGCTCAATATTTTGATCTTCCTGAAAAGTGGCCATGGATGATGAAACAATGGCTATACGACGGGGGGTGGCATAAATTTGAATAGGCTCATGGGATAGTTTATGAGGGGCGATTAATTTCGCCCAAATTTGAGGGAGCTCCTTAAGCAAAGCCTCGAATACCTTAGAGGGCATTTCCTCTATTCCTAATTCAATAAGCAAAGGGGCTTGGTTAGGGAGTTGGGAAGAAGGAGACTGTTTTTTTTGAACAGTTGAAGGCGTTTGCTTTTTTGTTTCAAGTTTTTTGAGTAAGGGAAAGTCTAACCGTTCCCTTTCGCTAAGCCATGATTCCGCAACCTGCTTCGCTAAAGTACGAATTCGTAAAACAAAGGCCTGTCTTTCATTTACAGAGATGGCACCCCGTGCATCAAGAACATTAAAGGCATGACTAGCCTTCATAGCACAATCTAAAGCGGGGTTTGGTTTGTTATGCTCACAGAGAGCGAGGCATTCTTTTTCATAAATATTAAAAATATCTTGATGGGATTGGATATTAGCTAATTCAAAATTGTAGTGAGAAAATTGAACTTCATTTTGATGAAAAATATCACCGTAGGTTAGGTGCTCATTGTATTGCAAATCAAAGACACTATCTACTTTTTGGAGAAACATACATAATCGTTCAAGGCCGTAGGTTATTTCCCCCGTAATGAGGCTAAGATCAAAACCTCCGACTTGCTGAAAATAAGTAAATTGGGTGACTTCAGTACCGTCGCACCAGACTTCCCAACCTAAACCCCAAGCTCCTAAGGCCGCAGTTTCCCAGTCATCATGTACAAACCGAATGTCATGTTGTTGGGGGAGAATACCAATTTCTTTTAGCGACCCTAAGTATAGATCGACAATATTGGGAGGGCTTGGTTTTAAAATAACTTGAAATTGATAATAATGTTGCATTCGGATAGGGTTGTCACCATAGCGGCCATCCGTAGGTCTTCGGCAGGGTTCTGCATAGGCTGCAGCAAAAGGTTCAGGGCCTAAAGCTCTTAAAAAAGTTGCGGGATTAAATGTTCCGGCTCCCTTTTCTATGTCGTACGGTTGCATTAAAACACAACCATTTTTATTCCAATATTTTTGTAGGGTCAGGATTAAATCTTGAAAATACATAGCTACATCGCTCTCTTAATAGGGGCACTA
>CAZLBO010000245.1:0-4431 GCA_964557725.1 uncultured Bifidobacteriales bacterium
ATTGACCTTATTCGCTTATCATTGATTAAGAGTATAAGTTAATGTCTATTAAAAAGCATAAAAATGGATTCAAAGTCAATATTTTCTTCGGAATGACTGATAAGTAAATGAAGTGTGCTTTTTTGTCACACTTTTTTAAGTGAGTATTTTAAGGATACTCCTTAATTTATTTGATAAAATGTGCACGACTAGCATTGCCCAAATTTTAAAAAAGGGTATTTTTGATTTTTTTTAGATAAACATTATAGTAACAGGAAAACGATATGAAATTACTTGAGTATCAATCGAAGAAGGTTTTAAGGGAATACGGACTTCCAGTCCCTGCCAGTGAAGTTGTCTTCTCTGTAGATGAGGTGGAAGCCGCCTTCTCAAAATTAGGCTTTGAAAGCGGAGTTTGCAAAGCTCAGGCGTACACGGGTGGCCGTGGAAAAGCAGGTGGAGTTAAACTCTATAAAAACCTAGCAGAAGCAAAAGAGTACACAGAGGCCATTTTGAAGATGACTCTTGTGACCAAACAAACAGGCCCTGAGGGAACAGCTGTTCACGGAATTCTTTTAGAAGAACTCAGTGATATTAAAACAGAGCTTTATGTCGCCATCACCATGGACAGAGCAAAATCAAACCCTGTCATTATGCTTTGCCCTGAAGGCGGTATGGAAATTGAAGAAATTGCAGAAGCCACTCCTGAAAAGATTTTGAAACAATACCCTTCTATCGGAGAAGTGATTTCATCTGAAATGGCTTTAGAAGGCGCTAAATTTTTGGGTGTTCCTGAAAGTATGTACGGTGAATTTGAAAAAGTCATCAATAACCTTTATCGTGTTTTTCAGGATAAGGATTGTTCCCTACTCGAAATTAACCCTTTAAATATTACAGGGGCAGAGACATTTGGCTTGCTTGATTGTAAATTTGATGTAGATGACAATGCTTTGTTTCGACAAAAAGACTTAGGTGGTGACCCTAATGCCGATTTGAATGAAGCCGAAATTGAAGCCGCAAAATATGGGTTGAGTTATATTCAATTAGACGGAAACATTGGTTGTATGGTCAATGGGGCTGGTTTGGCGATGGCCACCATGGATATTATTCAAGTTTATGGAGAAGAACCCGCTAACTTTTTAGATGTAGGTGGTTCAGCCTCCGAAGAAGCCGTTTCAAAAGCCTTTCAAATCATAACCTCTGATAAAAATGTTAAGGGTTTACTCGTTAATATTTTTGGAGGTATCATGAAGTGTGATACCATTGCTACAGGGATTATTAATGCCGCTAAGGGTATGGAGTTAAAAATTCCATTGGTGGTTCGACTTTCTGGAACCAATTCAGTAGAAGGTCAAAAATTAATTGATGAATCGGGGCTTGCTTTGGTAAGTGCCTCTACGTTATCTGAAGCTGCAGAAAAAATTGTAAGCTTACTTAAGGAGAGTAATTAATCATGGCAATATTAATTGATGAAAATACAAAGTTATTGACTCAAGGTATCACAGGTAAAGCAGGGCTTTTCCATTCATTAAGCTGCCGCGATTATGGCACGAATGTGGTGGGTGGAGTCACTCCCAAAAAAGGGGGAACCACTGTAGAAGGCTTTCCTGTGTTTAACACTGTGGCAGAATGTCGTGCAGAAACAGGGGCAAATGCCACTATGATTTTTGTACCTCCTCCCTTTGCCGCCAATGCAATTATTGAAGCCGCTGATGCAGGAATAGAATTAATTGTAGCTATTACAGAGGGGATTCCCGTAATGGATATGCTTAGAGTTAAAAAGCACTTAGCAAACAAAAACTCTATTTTATTAGGGCCTAACTGTCCAGGGCTTGTGACCTCAGGAGTATCTAAGGTTGGAATTGCACCAGGAATGGTTCACTCCAAGGGCAAAATAGGCGTAGTTTCTCGTTCGGGAACATTGACTTATGAAGCTGTTTATCAAACGACTCAATTAGGCTTGGGACAAACTACAGCAATTGGTATTGGTGGAGACCCTGTACGTGGGTTGTCACATACGGATGTGGTTAAAATGTTTCAAGAGGATCCGGAAACAGAAGGGATTGTTTTGATTGGTGAAATTGGTGGCAGTGATGAGGAAATGGCTGCGGCGTATATTAAAGAACATGTAACAAAACCAGTAGCAGCCTTTATTGCAGGTGCTTCTGCTCCTAAAGGAAAGAGAATGGGACATGCAGGTGCTATTATCGAAGGAACTGCGGGAACAGCAGAATCTAAAATTGAAGCATTAGAAGCAGCAGGTTGTGTAATTGCAAAAACAGCGGCTGAAATTGGTGATAAAATGGTTGAAGCAATGAATCGAGCAAAATAGCTCGGTAGAGATTTTAAAGTTTAAAATTTTTAATGGAGAAGTAAAATGACAAGAAAAAAAATAGCTCTTATTGGAGCAGGACAAATTGGTGGCACCATGGCATTATTGGCTACCCAAAAAGAATTAGGTGATGTGGTAACGATTGACATTGCAGAAGGAGTTCCTCAGGGAAAGAGCCTTGATATACATCATGGCACTCCTATTATTCCTTCTTCTTCCAAATTAATTGGATCGAATAGCTATGAAGCAATGGAAGGTTCTGATGTTGTGATTGTAACGGCTGGTCTTCCCAGAAAACCAGGTATGAGTCGTGATGACTTATTAGATGTAAACTTTGGAATTATTAAAACAGTGGGTGAGAATATTAAAAAATACGCATCTAATGCTTTGGTAATTGTAGTGACTAACCCATTAGATGCCATGGTATATGCCATGCAAAAAGTAACAGGCTTTTCTACTCAAAAAGTGGTGGGTATGGCTGGAGTATTGGATTCCTCTCGTTTTGCTAGTCATATTGCAGAAGAGTTAAATGTCTCTTCTTCCGATGTAACAAGTTTAGTGATGGGTGGTCATGGAGATACAATGGTTCCTCTTATTCGCTATGCAACTGTAGGCGGAATTCCTGTGACTCAATTGATAGGAATGGATAGACTTAAAGAAATCGCTGCCCGAACAGCTAAGTCTGGTGGCGAAATTGTAGGCTTGCTTAAAACAGGTTCTGCTTTTTATAGCCCTGCTCTTTCTGCGATTAAAATGGCTGAAAGTTACTTGAAAGACCAAAAGAAGGTGGTCACTTGCGCTGGCTATTTAAATGGTGAATATGGCTGTAAAGATATGTACTGTGGTGTCCCCGTTATTATTGGCGAAGGTGGAGTGGAAAAAGTATTGGAAGTTTCTTTGAATGATGAAGAAAAAGCAGCTTTTGATGTTTCCGTTGCAGCAGTCAAAGATTTAACCGCATGGGTTGATACAAAAATGGCAGGATAAACGTCCTGTTTGTCTCCTGCTCTAGAATCTATCGGGGCTTAAATCATCTGTATTTAAGCTCTGATATTCTACTAACAAAATGAGTGTATTTTTTGACTAGTGTGTTTCCCAAGAAGTTATTTCATGTAAGAACTGCTTTTTAACACGTCATTCCCGTATCGTCGGGAATCCACAACATAAAAAGATTAATCTGTCGCTACACTAGAGTTAATGATTAAAAATCTAGGCTACCTGCACCTTCGCGAATAAGTTCGGGTTCTTCATTCAATAAGCTTACAATAGTTGAGGATTGGTGAACGATTTCTCCGAAATCAATAACGTAATCCACTTGCGAGAGAAAGAAGTTGTCTATGTCTTCAATCATTTGAATAGAGTCTCCTTTATCGAGCCTTGGAGTGGTGGTTATCATGGGATCAGGAAAGAACTCAAGAATTGCTTGCATAAAAACGGAGTCTGGTAAACGAATCCCCATTTCAGATCGTTTAACATCTAATAGCTTTTTTCCATGATGGGTGGCAGGTAAAAGAAAGGTATAAGGCCCTGGCAAAAGGGGCTTCATATATTTAAAAGCACGGTTGTCTACATGGGCAAATTTAGAAATCTGACTAAAATCGTGAAACAAAATAGACATTTGATATTTTTTTTCTGATTTCTTGAGTTGGTACAAGCGCTTCAAGGCTTTTTTTGAATGAACACTGCAACCCAAGGTATAACCAGAGTCCGAAGGAAAGAGTATTAAGGCGTCACGGTTTAAATAGTTGGCTACTTCTCTCATTAACCTTTTTTGAGGAGTAATAGGATGGAGTTGTATTTTTTTCATCGTTTAATAGTAACTATTAATATCAGGTATCAAGGCATTTTTGATGTGCCTAATTTTTGTTTTGAGTTGAGTCTTATCCACAGCCACTACATCAAATCGAATAGGATGACTTTCTGGAATATGATATTTCTGACAATAGCTTACGGCTAATTTGATAATCTTTTTTATTTTAGTGGGAGTGACCCATTGTTCAGGGGCTCCTGCAGTTTTTGAAACCGCACATTTTACTTCAATAAAAACTAAATAGGGGTTCTTTTCTTCCTTGTTCTCTAAGTCATCCATAATCAAATCTAACTCACCTCGTCGGATGCGA
>CAZLBO010000246.1:0-4410 GCA_964557725.1 uncultured Bifidobacteriales bacterium
GCTTCTAATTTGAAGTGATGGATTAACTCTTCCAAAACGGTTTGCTGTTGTTGTAGGTCTAGTTTATGTAACATATTATTTAATGTCTGAAGTGCCTCATTCCAGTAAAGATCATGGCTATCCCTAAACGGTTACATGTATCAATTACTTCTTGATCCCTCATTGATCCTCCTGGCTGTACAATATATTTAATTCCAGCCTCGTGTGCTGCAATAACATTGTCATCAAAAGGAAAAAAGGCATCGGAAGCTAAAATAGATTGAGAAAATACATCTTCTGTAAATTTTTGAACTTCAAGATTTTTAGCTTTTGCAATTCTTTGAGCATTGTCTTTTACTCTGGGTTGGCAGAGTTTAAGGTTAGAATCAATCCGATTGGGTTGTCCAGGTCCCATTCCCAATAACTGATAAGCCCCTTCTTTGTACTCGTAACCCATTACAATAGCATTAGATTTTGTGTGTTTACAGGCCTTCCATGTGAATTGAGCCAAGCCATTTTTGTTTTCAGGGAATTTTACATCCGTCACACATTCCCATTTTTCAAAAAGTTGAATGTCTCTGTCTTGAACTAACATCCCTCCTAAAATATGTTTGTATACTTTTCGGGCTGCCATGCCTTGGTGATCCGCAATTTCCATAATTCGAAGATCTTTACTTTTCTTCTTTAAATACTCAAGTGCATCGTCAGCATACCCTGGTGCCATAATTAATTCAACAAAACGTCCTTTTAATCGTTGTGCCGTGGCTAAATCAACAGGGCGTGTGAGGGCGACAATAGAACCGAAAGCAGAAACAGGGTCTCCTTCCCAGCCGGCTTCAAAGGCCTCACTTAAGCTTGTGCCTGTAGCAAATCCACAGGGGTTCATGTGTTTGATAATAGAGACGGCAGGTTTATCCCAAAGTTCTTTAACAGATTCAAGAGCAGCATCGGCATCTACTAAATTATTATAACTTAATTCTTTGCCGTGTAACTGCTTAGCTGTTCCCATGTTTTCTTCGGGAGTAAACCCTGCGGTAGGTTCTAGATAGAATTCGGCTTGTTGATGGTTATTCTCTCCATACCTAAGGGTTTTCCCTGCTGTAAATGAAAGTCTAAGCGAAGGTTCATTTGAAATCTCACGAGATAAATATTGATCAATCGCAGAGTCATAACTCGCAGTATGTTGAAAGGTTTTAAGAGCTAACTTTTGACGTAATTCGAGATGGGTCTTTCCATCAGCCTTAAGCTGTTCCGTTACGGTGGAGTAATCGTTAGGATCAACAATTACTGTCACATCTTTAAAATTTTTAGCTGAGGCACGGAGCATGGTTGGGCCACCAATATCAATATTTTCAATGGCATCTTCTTGTGTCACCCCAGGTTTGGCAATGGTTTCAATAAAGGGATAAAGGTTGACGGCCACAATATCAATAGGAGAAATGGCATGTTCTTCCATAGCCTGTATGTGGCTACTTAAATCCCGTCGAGCTAAAATACCCCCATGAATTTTAGGGTGGAGAGTTTTGACTCGTCCATCTAGAATTTCAGGAGAGCCTGTATAGTCAGAAACAGAAGTGGCATTGATGCCCTCGGCTCTCAAAAATTTAAGAGTCCCTCCTGTACTTAATAGGGTATAGCCGAGTGATTCTAAGTCTTTACCAAACTGAGCCAACCCAGATTTATCGGATACACTGATTAAAGCCATTTTTTGATTGAGCTTAGCCATTGAACTTTTCTCCTGTTAAGATGTAGTACGCTTCGTGGTATTTCTCTACTGTTTTTTCAACGATTTCAGCTGGCAATTCTGGGCCAGGGTAAGTTTTATCCCAATCTAAAGTAGAGAGGTAATCACGGACAAATTGTTTATCAAAGCTAGCTTGATCTACGCCTACTTTATATTGATCCTGAGGCCAAAATCGAGAAGAATCGGGAGTGAGAACCTCATCAATTAAAATGATTTCACCGTTGAGTTCTCCAAATTCAAATTTAGTATCGGCAATAATTACGCCCTTGGTTTTGGCGTAATCCCTTGCTCGTGAATAGAGGTCAAGAGTCATTTCGCGCAACTGAATAGAAGTGTCCTTATCAATCATTTTGCACATGGTTTCAAAATCAATATTTTCATCATGCCCCGTATCAATTTTAGCCGCAGGTGTAAAAATAGGGGGATCAATAATTTGACTTTTTTGCATATTTTGGGGAAGGGTATGGCCACAGACTTTTCCGGTATCGCAGTAATCCTTCCAACCTGAACCGACGAGATAACCTCTAGCTACACATTCAACATCAAAACGATTGGCTTTTTTAACCAACATGGAGCGCCCTTGGAGGTAATCCTTGTATTTATGTAAAGATTCAGGGTATTCTTCGACTTTATCGGTGATGAAATGGTTAGGCACATTAAATTTTGTGAACCAAAATTTAGAGAGTTGGGTGAGTATGGCTCCCTTGGTGGGAATTGGCGTGGGTAAGACGACATCATAAGCTGAGATTCTATCAGATGCTACAAGGAGTAATTTGTCATCAAGGTCAAAGACATCACGGACTTTTCCTTTTGAAAAGAGTGGGAACTCGGTTATTTCCGGTATTTCTGAGGTACTCATAGGTTTTTCCTGATTATTATTGATTGGGCGTGAAAATAGGAATGGACAGGGTAAGTGTCAATTGAGAAAGTAGCCTCTTTTTTGGAATTTAGACCAAGATAGGGGCTATTTACTGTATTTTTAACTCGGCCTCAAATAGAGTCAAATGTTCTTTAACTGTAAGCTCCTAAGTACTTGTCCAATGTCAAAACAATATCTTTAGGTTTAAAAGGTTTAGAAATAAAGTCTGCCATTCCTGCCTCTTTACAGATTAATTTATCTTGTTCCATGGCGTTTGCAGTGAGTGCAACAATTGGGGCGGTACAACCTCTTTGGATAAGTTCCTTTGTCGCTGTAACGCCATCCATTACAGGCATTTGCATATCAAGTAAGACGAGGTCAAAATTATTATTGTATTGCTCGACGGCTAATAATCCATTTTCTACAACCTGAACTTCTATGCCAAGCTTATTGAGAACTTTTACAGCAATAACAGCATTTATTTTGTTGTCCTCCGCAAGAAGGATTCTCTTTTGATAATTTCTTTTTAAGGCTGGAGCACTGGTTTTTCTATCCAGTAATTTTTTTGTCGTAATCATCATGGGGAGTTTAAGAGAAAAGGTAGAGCCGATATCGACTTTACTTTTTAAGGTTAATTCTCCCTTCATCAATTCCGCAAGTTGTTTACTGATAGTCATGCCAAGGCCTGTGCCACCAAACTTTCGGGTAGTACTTTCATCAGCTTGAGAAAAGCTTTGAAAGATAGTAGTCAATTTGTTTTCGGGGATACCAATTCCTGTATCGGTGACATGGAGAGTGACATAGACTTTGTCTCTATCAAGTGGCTCAATATTTAAGCGAACTTCAACATTTCCTGCTTTTGTAAACTTGATGGCATTGCTTAATAAGTTTAATAGGATTTGTCGGATTCTAGTGGGGTCGCCAATAACATAGGGAACTTCATGACTAGAGTAACTAGTTTTTAAGGTGAGGCCTTTTTTTTCAGCACTTCCCTCTACTAAAGTGATGACATCGTTAATAATCCGTTTTAAATCTAGCGAAATATTTTCAATTTCAATTTTTCCTGCTTCTAACTTTGAAAGATCGAGGATGTCATTGATAATAACCATCAAGGAGTTAGCAGAGTGATAGACCATTTCTAATAAAGATTTTGCTTCTTTAGGGTTTGTTTCATCCAAAAGTAATTGAGTGGCACCTAGTATTCCGTTCATGGGAGTACGAATTTCATGGCTCATGTTTGCTAAAAATTCACTTTTTACTTTACGGGCATTTTCTGCGTTATCGCGTTCAATTTTCAATTCTTTTTGTTTGAGATAGAGTTCCTTAAATATGTTCACCTTACTTTGGAGAATGTAATCGACAATAGGTTTTGTCATAAAATCTACGGCACCTGTTTGATACCCATCTAATTCAAACTTCTCATTTCTACCAATGGCAGTAATAAAAATAATAGGAAGTTGTGCGGTGGTTTTGTTTCCCCTAATTAAGGAGGCTGTTTCTATTCCATCCATGTCGGGCATATTCACATCCATTAAAATTAAGAAGAACTCGTGATTGAGAATTAAGCTGAGTGCTTCCATGCCCGAAGAGGCCTTGATTATTGTCAAGTCTAAATCTTCTAAGAGTCTTTCATAGGTAATGAGATTTTTAGGCTGGTCATCAACCACTAATAATTTGGGATTTATTTTAGTCATTTTGTACCACAGGTAATTTAATGATAAAAGTTGAACCTTTGCCCTCTTTACTCTGAGCCGTTATTTGTCCATTATGTCTAGTTAATATTTTTTTAATACTTCCAATAATTTTATCACGATCTTTTTTCTTATAT
>CAZLBO010000247.1:0-4392 GCA_964557725.1 uncultured Bifidobacteriales bacterium
TGTATAGCATCACTCTTCGGGTGTGGGATTTTGTTTCTTGAGAACGAGTTTCCTCAATAATTCCCATAGTATAAATAGTTTCTTTGAGGGTACTTTCAATTTCAATATTAAGATCTTTGAGTTCAATATTCTTTTTCTTGAGCAATTTTTGGTGATTAATAATTTGTTCGTTAAATAAATTTATTTCTTTGGCTACAAATTCAAACTCCAAGCTATCAAAAATATTGGGATTGACAGGGGTTTGACGAAAGTATGCGTATTTTGCTTTTTGAATGAGACTCTCTAAAGGTTCTTTAACATATTTTTGAATGGTCTTTTGAGTATTGATAAATATAAGTGTCGTAAAGAGTACTAGAATAAGAAGTATAGCGATAATCACTAAAAATGCTGTTTCTTGTAAGTCCGAAATATTCATTTCCATGCGAACCACTCCAAGGACATCTCCTTCTTTGGCTTCATGGCACTTGAGACAGTTTAAACGCCCTTTGGTGGTGGCAACATAGGGGATAATGGCTACTAGATTAGGGGGGGAAGAAAGCTCTTGAAGATTAAACTTTGCTTGACCCGAAGCCATGACTTCTTTGACAGAAGGGTCTTGACTGTACTCTAGGCTTAACCCTTTTCCAAATTGTTGATTGACCAACTGAGAACGAATAATCTGTATGTTATTTATTTCGGGAAGATCATGTATCTCTTTTAAAAAGTACTCTCTTTTATCGATAACATCAGCCTTCATGTGAGCGGTGAGACCCGATTTAATAACATCCCCAATGGCTGTGGATTTTCGTTCGAGCATTTTAATAGAGAGGCTTCTAAAACTATAGGCAAATATAACTAAGAGTAATATAGAAGAGAGAACTAGAAAATTAATGAGGTGGCGGACGGTGAGGGTTTTAATACTTTTTTTAAGCATAACAAGGGTTTAAGGGTTTAACTTGTTGAATAAATAACTTTTCTTAAAGAAAGAAATTGAAGGGACAAAATCAAACGAAAATGCCATATTGGCATTACAAATCCTTTTTGGCATTCAATAAGCTTTTTTTCTACATCTTAACATAGTTCTCTAGGCAAGGGGACTGTTTTTTGATGGGTATGATTATTGCATTTGAAATATAAGCATACTGAGAGGAATTTATGAAGCATCTTAAAAGTGTTTGGATTTGGTTTATAGGGTGCTTGATTTGGGTGAGTGTGGGTGTTACTGCTCCTTCTCCCTTGAGTGCTTTAGAAATAGTAAAACGATCGGACGAGCTTAGTAGAGGAAAGTCCTCTTATGCAGAGTTAATGATTAAAACGGTGCGACCAAGTTGGGAGCGAAAAATGAAAATGAAAAACTGGACTTTGGGTACAGATTACACGCTTGTTTATATTCTCTCTCCAGCCAAAGAAAAAGGAACGGTCTTTTTAAAACGGAAAAAAGAAATGTGGAATTGGATTCCTCGAATAGATAGAAGTATTAAGCTTCCTCCTTCTATGATGATGCAGTCTTGGATGGGGACTGATTTTACGAATGATGATTTAGTCAAGCAGTCTTCTATTGTAACCGATTATACCCATGAGTTAATGGGAGATTCGTTGATTGAAAAGAGAAGTTGCTGGAAGATTAAAATGACGCCCCTTGAAAATGCCCCTGTAGTTTGGGGGGGAATAGTGATCTGGGTCGAGAAAGAGCACTACCTGCAATTAAAGGTGGAATATTATGATGAAGAAGGAGAGCTTATCAATGTTTTGTTGGGGAAAAAAATAAAAAAAATGGGCGGACGGTTATTGCCTTCGGTGTTGGAATACATTCCCATGGATAAAGAGGGGCATAAAACAGTGATTGAATATCAAAAATTAAAATTTGATGTTTCTCTTAATCAATCCTTTTTTTCCTCTAGAAATATGAAAAAGGTTAAATAGAAAAATGTACTTCGCATTATCTTGGCGGAATATTTGGCGGAACAAAAAACGTAGTTTTATTACCATGGCCTCCATTTTATTCGCCTTCTTTTTTGCGGTCTTTGTCAGAAGTATGCAGTTTGGAACCTATGAGGTGATGATTAAAAATGTCGTGGGTATTCACACGGGTTATGTACAGATACACAAAAAAGGCTTTTGGAAGGATCAAACCATTGATCACTCGTTTTTAGAAGAGGGAATTGATCGAGAACAGCTTTTAAAAAAATATCCTTTAAAATCAGTTTCACCAAGGATGGAGGGTTTTGGATTAGTTTCTCATAACGAATCAACAAGAGGGGTTGCTGTGATTGGAATTGACCCCCGTTATGAATTTTCTGAATTAGCTAATCCTGAAAAGATTGTTTCAGGAAAGAATATTGCTATGGGAGGCAAAGGCGTTTTACTTGCAGAAGGGTTGGCAAACTTGTTACATGTTAAGGTGTCAGATACCTTAATACTTATAGGGCAAGGGTATCATGGCATGAGCGCTGTGGATAAATATTCTATTTCGGGTATAATAAAATTGAGTAATCCTCAGTTGAATGAAACCTTTTTGGTGATGCCCTTAAGTTTGGCACAGGAGTTTTACTCTGCAGAAAAGAGATTAACGGCATTGTCATTACTACCAGCATCTGGTACTTCTTATAAAGAGATAAAGGCTCATTTAATGCAGGGGATAGATAGCACTCGATTTGAAGTATTATCATGGGAAGAAATGTTACCTGAATTGGTTCAAGGGATTCAGGCGGATAGTGCAGGTGGGCTTATTATGTTATTTATTCTTTATGTGATTATTACCTTTGGAATTTTTGGCACCTTCATTATGTTGACCAATGAGAGAAAGTATGAACTCGGGATATTGATTGCAGTGGGAATGGGGCGGTTGCGATTAATTTTGGTCGTAGGCATTGAAATACTCTTGATGACTCTCATGGGGATATTTACGGGAAGTGTACTCTCGTGGCTAGTGGTTTATTATTTCAATCAAAACCCTATTAGGCTTACAGGGCAGGCTGCTGGGGCGATGAAGGAATACGGTATGGAGCCTATTATTCCTACAACATTAGATTGGAGTATTTTTGTGACCCATGGTGGAATTATTTTAGTGATTAGTTTACTGCTGGCACTTTATCCTTTTCTCTATATTTATCGTTTAAAGCCAGTAGAAGCCTTAAGGGGATAAGGGAATACCAATGATCATAAAAATATCATGGCGGAATGTATGGCGAAACAAATTACGGAGTAGTGTGCTTATTCTTTCCATTGCTCTTGGTATTTGGGCAGGAGTCTTTTTAATTGGTATTGCGTTGGGGATGACTAATCAAAGAAGAGAAAATGCCATTAACACCACTCTGTCTCATATTCAAATTCATCACCCTGATTTCAAGTCGAATCATCGATTGACAGATACCATAGGGGTGCGTGAGGATTTAGAGAAGGAACTATCAGAAAACTCTCTTGTAAAATCATTTACAGGAAGATCTATTATAAGTGGTATGTTATCCAATTCAAGAGGGGGATCCATGGTCACCCTTATGGGGATATATCCTGAATCAGAAAGAAAAGTGACACGGCTTTTTTCCCATTTAATCGCAGGGCATTGGTTTGAGGCGAATAAGAAGAACACCATGATTCTTGGGGAAAAGTTAATGAAAAAATTAAAAATAAAACTGAGAAGTAAGGTGGTGATTACTTTTCAGAATCAGGATCAAGATATTGTAGCAGGTGCATTTCGTGTGGTTGGGGTTTATAAATCGGCATCCACTCAATATGATGAACGAACGGTTTATTTACAACACAAAGATTTAGAAGGACTATTGGGAGAAAAGTGGGGTGTGATGGAGATAGCTGTCATGGCTCATGAATTTACGGAGATAGATTCATTAGCATCGTTGCTGATGGCTCGTTTTAAAAATGAAAAAATTGAACCTTGGAATGTAGCTTCTCCTGAGCTGGGTTATGCCGATGCCATGATGGATCAGTACCTTTATATTATGATGTTCATTATACTTTTAGCCATGGTCTTTGGAATCCTTAATACGATGCTTATGGCCGTTTTAGAACGCCGTCGAGAGTTGGGGATGATTATGGCTGTGGGGATGAATAAATCAAAGGTCTTTGCGATGATCATGTGGGAAACAGTGATGATTTGCATTGTAGGAGGGGTGATTGGAATTGCATTGGGCTACGCTTCGATTGAGTATTGGGGGAGGAAGGGAATCGATCTCTCTTTATTAAAAGAGGGTTTGGAAAATTGGGGAATACAAACAATGTTGTACCCTGAATTAAGTGGCATTTATTATGTAAATATTTTTGCAATGATATTTTGTACGGCAATTATTGCCGCTATTTACCCCGCTTTTCGTGCGCTTAGGCTTAACCCGTCTGAGGCGATGCGACAGTTGTAAAAGAAAGGAATAACTTATGGCAATTATACAAACATCGGGTCTT
>CAZLBO010000248.1:0-4387 GCA_964557725.1 uncultured Bifidobacteriales bacterium
GGGATTATCTCAAAGGAAAAAGATCTATTCCTATTCCCTCACAACGGAGAGAGCTTACTGGCCAATGGCTCGAAATTTTAGGAGCACGAGAAAATAATTTAAAGACCGTAGATGTAAAGATTCCTTTAGGGGTTTTTGTGAGTGTGACGGGAGTTAGTGGATCGGGTAAAAGTACCTTAATTGATAAAGTATTAAAAAGAAAAGTAGCCCAGAAATTAAATAGAAATTCAGAAGAGCCAGGAGCTCATCAATCGGTTAAGGGAATAGAACACCTTGATAAATTAGTAGAAATTGATCAGTCTCCCATAGGCCGTACGCCTCGTTCGAACCCTGCCACGTATACGAGTTTGTTTGATCACATTAGGGAGCTGTATTGTAATTTGCCCGAATCTAAAGTAAGAGGCTATAAAAAGGGTCGGTTTAGTTTTAATGTTGCTGGGGGGCGCTGTGAGTTCTGTAATGGGGCGGGGCAGGTAGAGGTTGAAATGCAACTACTCGCCAACGTGTTACTGCCCTGTGAGGAATGTGGGGGAAAGCGTTTTAATGATGCCACATTGGAAGTCCATTACAAAGGCCTTAATATTTATGATGTCTTAGAATTATCCATTGCCGAAGCACTAAACTTTTTTGGGCCTCATCCCAAAATAAAAAGAGGCTTATCCATGTTGGATAAAATTGGGTTGGGGTACATTCGTTTAGGGCAACCGTCTACTACCTTATCGGGAGGAGAAGCCCAACGGGTAAAGCTAGCCACAGAATTGCAAAAACCTGGCACAGGAAGCTCGTTGTATATTTTGGATGAACCCACGACGGGTTTACATTTTTTAGATATTCAAAATCTATTAGATTCTCTTCAATCTTTAGTGGATAAGGGCAACACTGTTTTAGTCATTGAACATAACCTTGATGTGATCAAAGTTTCGGATTATCTCATTGACATGGGGCCAGAAGGAGGACGATTTGGTGGGGAAGTCATTGCTTATGGCACTCCAGAAAAGGTTGCGAAAGTAAAAAAATCTTATACAGGGCAAGCCTTACTTCCTCTTCTTTTCCCAGGGAAAAAGAGTACCTTACTTAAAGCAAAAAAGCCAAAGGCTCGCACGGTCTCTAAGGATATTGTGGTTAAAGGGGGATGTAAGCATAATTTAAAAAATGTGGATGTTCGTATTCCTGGCCATAAGCTCACTGTGATTACAGGGGTTTCGGGGTCAGGTAAATCGTCTCTTGCTTTTGGAACTCTCTTTGCAGAAGGCCAAAGACGGTTTATTGAATCTCTATCCACTTATGCCCGTCGTTTTTTAGGGAAAATGGAAAAAGGAGAAGTAGAGAGTATCGAGGGGCTAGCTCCTGCGATTGCCATTGACCAGAAATCAGCCAGTCGTAGCTCTAAATCAACAGTGGCGACAATTACAGAAATCTATGATTATTTTCGGTTGATGTATGCCCGTTTAGGAAAGCTCCATTGTCCTGATTGTCGTGAAGAACTTTTATCGTACTCGCTTTCGGCTATGGTTAAAGAAGTTCAAACAAAGTTTAAAAATGAAAAAGTGATGGTTCTCGCTCCTTTATACCTTTCTCACATGGAACATGATTTCTTTTTGGATTCTCCAGAACATTTACATCGTGTTTCGTCTCAACTTGAAGAACTCGGGTTTAGAAAATTATGGATTGACGGACAAATGGTTTCCATCGAATCTTTACCTAAAATGGAGACCGCAAAAAATGTGTATCTATACATCGATCGAATCTCTATCAAAGCAGGGAATAAGGCGCGTTTGGCTGAAGCTCTCGAACAGGCGTTAGAACGTGGGCATGGGATAGTAGAAATTTTACCAGAGAATAAGGAAGCAACCTTTTATAGTCATTTGAGTTATTGTCCCCATGGACACTTCTTTTTGAAAGAAGCCGTAGAGCCTAAAAACTTTTCTTTTAACTCTCATTGGGGAGCATGTACAAGGTGCGAAGGCTTAGGGGTAGAACGGAGAATAGAACCAAAATTAATTATTGAAGATTTTGATAAACCTTTAATTGGAGAGGGGCTCCGAGGGCAACTCAAAAATCAAAAGAAAAAGTGGGTATTATTATCACTTGCTCAAAACCTTTTTAAATCATATTGGTTATAAACAACAGGCTTCTTTTAATGACCTTTCTAAAGGCGATCAGAAAAAGTTCCTTTATGGAATTCGTGAGAGCTTTCCTGTTCGGCGTCGGCGAAAGCGATCGGTTCAGGAGTTTGAAGGACGTTGGATAGGGCTTATTCCCTTGGCAGAAAAGTGGTATGACAAATACATTAACTCTTTATGGGTGGAAGAGAGTTTACAGGTTCTTAAGGTGGGGGAATGTAGTGTTTGTCATGGTTCCCGTTTGAAGGAACCTTTTTGTCATGTGACCGTATCAGAAAAAGATATTGGTGAAGTCACCGCTATGACTGTAGGGCGTGCTTTAGAGTTTTTTAATCAGATAAAATTAAGCAAACGAGAGCAAACCATTGGACAACAAATTCTAAGAGAGATTAGGGGGCGTTTAGCGTTTCTCAATTCAGTAGGGCTTGATTACATTGGTTTAAATCGAGTAGGACATACTTTATCGGGTGGAGAAGCGCAGCGGATTAGGTTAGCGAGTCAAATTGGTTCGGGGCTTGAGGGCGTTTTATATGTACTTGATGAGCCTACAGTGGGTCTTCATCAGAAGGATACTGAGCAACTTGTTTCCAGTTTATATAAGCTCCGTGAACTTGGTAATACGGTAGTAGTGGTAGAACACGACCCTGAAATGATTGAAAAAGCAGACTGGATTGTAGATATGGGGCCTAAGGCAGGTGAGTTTGGTGGGGAAGTCGTGGCCGTAGGGACTCCTGCTAAAATTAAGGCCAACAAAAAAAGCCTGACGGGAAAGTACCTTTCTGGTAAGCTTAAAATGGATGGCTACGCTGCTGTAAAAGAAAAAGCAGAAGCTTTTATCTCTATTAAGGGTGCAGGTATTCATAATTTAAAAAACTTGAATTGTAAAATTCCACTCAATCGTTTGGTGACTTTTTGCGGAGTCTCAGGGTCGGGAAAGAGCAGTTTAGTTTTCGATGTACTGGTAGAGTCGGCTCTTGCGTCTTTAAGCAAACAACCCCATCCTCAGGATTTATGTGCCGAATTTTCTTTACCAAAGGAAATCGATCAAATCATCAGTGTAGATCAATCTCCCTTGGGGAGTAGCCCTCGCTCTAATCCTGTGACTTACGGAAAAGTTTTTGATAAGATACGAGAGCTTTTTGCTTCTATGCCAGAGGCAAAGGTAAAAGGGTTTAGTAAAAGTCGGTTTTCTATGAATACAGGTAAGGGAAGGTGTGCTGGATGTGAGGGAATGGGTTCCATTAAAATGGAAATGCATTTTATTTCTGATATCTGGGTAACTTGTGATGCTTGTAAAGGAATGCGATATAATTCGGATACTTTAAAAGTGACCTTTAAGGGAAAAACCATTGCGGATGTTTTGGCCATGCGAGTAGAAGAAGCTGTTACTTTTTTTATTGCTCAAAAGGCCGTTCACCGTTATTTACAAACCCTGATAGATGTGGGGTTGGGGTATTTGAAGTTGGGTCAAGCTTCCACCACCTTTTCAGGGGGAGAGGCTCAAAGAATCAAATTAGCGGCAGAGCTTGCTCGTGGCACCCGTAGACATAATCTTTACGTTTTTGATGAACCGACTACGGGGCTCCATTTGGCTGATATTCACCGCTTAATGGATGTTTTAAAACGCTTGGTAGAAAAAGGGTATTCGGTGCTTGTCGTCGAACATCAAATGAATGTGATACAAGGTTCCGATTGGTTAATAGAATTGGGGCCAAGTGGGGGAGAAGCAGGGGGACAGCTTCTTTTTCAAGGTATCCCCAAGGATATAAAGACAAAAAAGACTCCTACCGCTATAAGCCTAAAGAATTCGGGTACTTTTGTGGGGTGAGAGTAAAAAATGAGAGAGCCGAAAACACCTTGAATAGGTCTAAAATGGCCTATTTCACCCTTTTTATCAGTATTTGGGAAAAGACTCTTTTGTAAAAGCTATATAATTGATACCTTTTGGCCTCAAATTTTTCCAACAGTTCCAATTTGACAATTTATTCTCAAATTCTTGGACTTGGAATATCACATTATTGATTAGGAGTAAAATAGATGAGTACAGAAGCACTTACAGAAAAAGATAAGTCGATGCTCTTTTGGGGCAGTTTTCTTGCTCTAGCCGCCGCTGGTGTTGGCTTTGTATTTAGAGCAATGGTTCCACATTTATGGGGAACTGAATTTGGAATTACAGATGCTCAAGTCGGTTCATTATTTGGAGCGGGGCTTTGGCCTATTGCGATTATGATGATTTTATTCAGCCTATTGGTGGATAAAATTGG
>CAZLBO010000249.1:0-4380 GCA_964557725.1 uncultured Bifidobacteriales bacterium
ACAACGGTTTTTGGTATCGTCATTCGTAGGTTCGAATCCTGCCACCCCAGCAATCACCTTAACTGGAAAAGTAAATAGCACTCAAAGGAACTATTATGACTACAGCAAAAATAACTGCAAAAAATAGAACAAAATCAACTAACCATGCACTCAACAAACTTCGTCGAGATGGTAACATCCCTGCCGTTGTATACGGTCTTAAAATAGACCCTGTCAATATTGAGTTAGGTAGCATTGAGATGAAAAAATTCATCAACAATAAAAACCTCAATCAAATCATTGAACTAGATATTGAAGGCAAGATTGAAAAGGTACTTTTAAAGGAGTATGTTGTTCATGCCGTAAGAGATACAGTCATTATGCATATTGATTTTCTCCGTGTTAATGACACTCACCCTGTTACCGTTAAAGTTCCTGTGACCTATCATGGTGTTCCTTTTGGCGTTAAAAGTGAAGGTGGACAATTTCAATCTATGAAAAAGTTTGTCACTTTAAAATGTAAAGTCGGGGATATTCCTGAAGCTTTTGACAATGACGTATCTGACCTTAAGGCTACACAAGTAGTTTATGTTCGAGATTTAGTTTTTGAAAAAGGTCGCTTTATCACTCCTGCAAAAACAGCTCTTTTTGGTATCTCTAAAGGACGAAATAAAGATGCCGAAGCAGATACCGAAGCAGAAAAATAAACTACTTCCTGTTAAAAGTAACTGAAAAGCCACATCTCTTATGAAGTTAATTGTAGGTATTGGCAACCCAGGTAATAAGTATGATGAAACCCCGCACAATGTGGGGTTTTCTTTATTGGATTACTTAGGTCAGCCTAATGAGTGGAAAAAAAGTAATCAAACGCTTATTCAAAAAATTTCACTGGATGGTCAACCCCTTCTACTGGTCAAACCTGTATCCTACGTCAATCTCTCAGGCCAAGCCCTTAAACCAATTGCTCAATTCTATAAAATCACCGCAAAAGACATCATTGTCCTTGTTGATGACGTTAACATCCCCTTTGGGGCTTTGAGAATTCGTAGCCAGGGAAGCCATGGAGGCCATAATGGCCTAAAAAATTTAATTCAATATTTTGGTGACCAATTTGTACGTATTAGAATTGGTGTCGGAATTTGCCCCCCTCATTGGGATTTATCCCACTGGGTTTTAAAAAAAATGAAGCCCGATGAAAAAGAATCTATTGAAACAACAAAAGACAAGATAGAAGCCATTATTTTGTGTGGAATCAACGAGGGGTGGGATATTGCCTCGACTCGGTATAACCGTAAAATATAATTTTACTCCGTTCTCTACCTTATTTTCATCTAAATTACTCCTTATCTCTCTTATACAAATGGTAATGCTTGATAAGCTACCTCAAATATTTTACTTTTTAGACTTCTAAGGGGAATTTTTATCCCCATTTTTTTCTTTAGCTGGGTTTTGAGGACTATATGCGTAATGATCTGGAGTCGCTATTAGAGCTTTCTATTATCGATAAAAAAGTTTTTGATTTAAAAAAATCAAACAAAGATTTGCCTATTAAAATCAATCATCTTGAAGGTGAAATCAACCTCGCCGAAAAAGCTCTTACTGATCTAAATAATTCTATTGTGGAATATGAAGAGAAGATTGTTCAGAACAAGGATTTTACGGCTAATGAACAAGTAAACCTCGAAACAAGTAATACGAGACTCAATAGCATTAGCACTAATAAAGAGTACGATGCCATTCATACAGAGATTGCAACCCATAAGCAAAACATTGAAGAAGCAAAAGCCAACACGACTCACTATCAACAAATTTTAGAAAATCTCAAAGAAGACAAAAAATCTGTTGAAGATAATCGCCAAACAGTGGTTGATGCTAACACTCCCGATTTAACTAAACTAAAAAAAGAACTCTCTAGTTTAGAAAGTAAAATTCAAACAGAATTCAAAAAAAGTGATATTCCAAGAAAGACTATCTCCAAAAAAACTCTTTCCATGTACGATAGGCTCACAACCAGAAGAAAAACTCCTTATGTGATTGCCACTATCAATTTTGGAAAAAAGGTATGCACAATTTGTAACCGTTCACAACCTCCACAAAAACTTATTGAAATAGGCAAAATGGACTCTCTTATTAATTGTGAGAGCTGTGGAAGTATTTTGATTTGGAAGGCGAGTGAACCTGTTCAAGAGCCTGTTGCGAAATAAGCTGACTTTTCGTTCTTCTTAGTATTTTAAAAAGGACTTTCCCTTCGGAAAGTCCTTTTTCGTTGAGAATCACTCTGGTGGTAAAATAAATGCCCGATTTTCAACAGATCCACTTTTCGATCCGAAACCTGCATACCCAACGATAGAGCCATATTCATTCACATCATAAGCTTCAGCATAAGCCTCGTTATTTTGAGGTGTAATATCTACAAGCAAATCAATGTTTACATTTATAATTGCTGCTCGATGTTGAGAAAAAGGTTCCGCACCTTTGCGTCGACTCGCCACTCCAACAATAATGCCCTTATTTGAAATTGCATAAGGTTTAAATTCTAAATAAGTCCATTTCCCAATCACAACACTCCCTTTTATCCACTCTATTTTATCCGTTTTTAAATTGTATACATACCCTACTTGTCCCGTATTAAAACTTAATTTTGATCCCACAAGAATATCGTTATCAGAAAGATCAGCCGCATCAAGAACTTCAATACCAGGTGATTCTATAATTATCTTATGTGTTAAATCCTTTAAGTTTGTGACTTGAATATAAGATTTGGTGCCCCCTGTAATTTGAACGACTACCCAATTTTCATTGAGTGCCTTAACCCTAGATGAATGGTATTCACTAGGATGTAAAGAAATGTATTCTGAAGTATCTGACAACCATATACAAGCATATTCTTTGGGAAATCCATCCACAATTGAAGTGACATAAGTGCCCCCTATTACACCTTTTTTATTAATGTGAGTCGCAGAAGTAGAAACAGCCCCCTCTTTTTTTAAGGCAACATAACCTAAGCCATTATCCTTAATCTTAAAAGCAAATGAAGGAATGGCCTTTTGAAGTTCAACACCTTGCGTAAAAGCCCTTACCTCGCTGTTTAACGTAGCAGCTCCCACAATAAAACCCTCATCATTTATCCCCATCGGCCATACCGAATGAGTTCCTGCAATTTTAATCGCCTTAAAGTTCTCTCGATTAGTATCTATTACAAAACCTTCACTAGCTTGATCATAAAATCGATAGAGTGGCCTATTGTGAGATTGAGTCCACCCAATAACACGCCCCTTGTTATTAACCTGCCAAGCAACCGTATTTTCATCTACACCAATAGTCGAACCCAAAGGCAATAGTAACGCTTCGGGGGGGAATAAAATTCTAGAATCTAAAACACCACAGCCTAGCCAAAGTATTGGCAAAACTAAAAGAATAATTTTTCAATTAAACTTTACTTTTTTTGTATCACAGCCGATTTCCCATCAACTTCTGGTTTCCCCAGATCCTCATCCAAAAGGCTCTGCAACTGATACTCGAGGTCTTCAACAATCCCATTCACCCCTTTTTTTGTCATGACATTCATGTGAACAAGGTCAATTTGAGATAATTTTGTGTAACGAGTAAAATAACTTGTTTTAAAAACAACTTCTCTCATAAAGGTACCCGCATACAGAAAATTAGACTGACGGGCATCAAAAATCGAGACCTCGGCAAAATATTGTACAGACACATCTTCTTTCCACGGCAACCAAACCACTCGCTTGACAAGTAACGCAGAGGGCTTCAACTTGACTGAAAAAACTAAATCTGCTTTCAACTTCTTAGCAATAACCTCTTTATCTTTAAGAGTAAATTTAAACGATTTCTTTTTTCGGTCGTACTCATATTGCTTCACTTTTTCTCGATCAATAAGAGTCACCAATGGTGTACGTCGCATCATTTCACGAATTTCAGTCTCCAAAGCCTCTCCAAAAGTAGGGTTCTCTCTATTGTCAATATCCAAAAAAAGAAGTGAAAGTGACGCGAAAGCCCAAGAAGGAAAAGAAATAGCTAAAATTAAAAGTATATATCGCACCTCTTTTTTATCGTCACGTTAAGCGAATTCCTAAAGAACCTTTTCAAAAAATAAACATTTAAACCAAAAAAACTATTATTTTTAACATATTTTAACAATTATGGTTATTTTTTATTAGGTTAGCTTCCAAATAAAGGAGAAAAAATATGATTCAGGGAAATGCAATTATTGGTCAATCAGGTGGCCCCACTTCTGTAATCAACTCAAGCTTATGCGGAGTCATACAAGCCGCTATCAAAGCAGAGAACATCCAAAACATTTACGGAATGTCTTTTGGAATTGAAGGCTTTATGAATGATGAAATCGTAGATTTAGGCAAAGAAAAATCTGAGATCATTGAA
>CAZLBO010000250.1:0-4378 GCA_964557725.1 uncultured Bifidobacteriales bacterium
TAAAGCTGTGAATTGTGTTTTAAAAGGTTCAACAGCTCTTGAGTGAAGAATAGCCCCCGCCCCAAAGTTTACGATCAATGTTACTTTATTAATTTTAGCTAATGCAAAAGTAGATAACACACAAATAGCGATGCTCACTTTTACCCATTTAAATTTTCTCAACATCATACCCTCGTTTTAATTTAAAGACTAAATTCCGATTTTATCACAAAGTACCAACCATCATCATGCCTAAAAGTAGGTTCATTTGATGGGTTTCCAAAAAAGTTATAGAGCCTTAAATAGTCATGTGCTATTTTAAACTTTATGTTAAATCGCGTCATTATCTCTTTTTTTACCGTGACACTCCAAAACCAATTGCCATTATTATGACTCGTCTTGACTGTATCGGATGGAATTGTCTTTCCATCTGCATTCTTAACTGGCGCCCCTAATATGGGATCTAATGAATCAACAAAAAAGCTCGACTCATCTTCATTCCAACGAGGGAGAACTGTTTCATATACCTTTTGAATATGGTTCATAAATTTATTTTTGTAATATTCAACATCAGCGGTAACCTCAAGCCCCATAGGTAGAGGCAAATTGAGACCTATTGTAATAGGCATTCTTTCTAACTTATTTTCATAAAAGAAAGGATAATCCTTAACTCCTAATAATGTCGCTTCAGCAAATAATGTCACTTTATCTAGTTCTTCCGCAAAACTAAAAGGGGTCAATGCAACCCGCCCCATAACTTTAGTCCCTCGAAAAGTATAAAATTCTAATTGTGACTTTGGTATTCCATTTAAACTTTTTTCAACATAAGCAACAGGAATCCCCTTCTCAACTAAATCAGGCCGCGGATCAACAACTGTTGAATCACCAACAGCTCTCAGATCTCCATCAGGAACAATCAAAGTGTCCTTAGGCTCAAGCCCAGGCTTAAACCATTCACTTGCAGGAAGTCTTTTTCCTTGGTAAAAAGCATTGTCTCTTTTTTTAGGAGTCACAACATCATCATCCCACGCCAGCAAATGAGAAAATACAACCCCAGCACCAAATTCAATCATGTCTCCCACTTTATAGGAGGCAATCACACTGGGAGAAAGATTATAATTAGGCTCCATTCCATGTTCAAAAAAAGCATTTACATCCACATTTAAAGCACTCTCTAAAAAGGAAAAATGAGCAGACAAGCCTTGAGCATTATAAGAATTCCCATCAATCAATTGCCAAAAATTACTTGTTAAAGTCCCTGGATAAGTACCTGCAGTAAGGAGATGCCCCCCTAAGTTTTTTGAATTTGAATAAGAGAAAGGAAAGGCACCAAACTTCATCGTTAAAATGGGAGATTCTAAATCCCCAAATTTATGAGATACATTTGCTTGGCCTAAATTAGAACCCAAAGATTGCATACGTGTAAACGGAGAGTCTTCTGTTAATGGCAAAGAGTTCCAAGTCATCATAGCCATAACAACAAAAAGATCTGTTCTTTGATTAATTGTTGCTCCCATAGACATCCAACCCCCAAAGCGATTGTATGGTTGATTTTCAATTGGTTCCCCTGTTGTCCCATCAGAAACTACAGTATCTCCTTTGGCATCAATCACTCCTAAAGAATTAAAAACACCAAAATGAAGTTTATGTATTTCTATATCATCCTCAGCAAAGGCACCTATCGATACAACTGCAATCAATAATACTAATCGTCCTATTTCTCTCATTTTTCCCCTTTTTCATCAACAAAGAAGGCTCTTTATTTTTCTTTGATAAATTCACCCATTTTATATTCAGCCGACCTTCTTCCTACTAATCGGCCACGAAGAGCTCCTACAACTAAAATATATATTCAAACTTAATATAGCGAGAATGACACAAAAAACAGAAACATATTTAACCTATAAATAGCCTTAAATTAACGAATAAATAAACTTTCCTCCCTCACAAACCGCTTTTTAAGAGAAAAAACAGTATTCTAATTGAGTTTTTTTGTTTATTTGCTATAAACTACTCTTCAGGGCGGGGAGAGTCTTTCTCTCTAAATTTTAAACATCTGTATGGGAGCTTTTTGATGAAAGCCTTTATCAATCAATTAATCACTTTTATCTGTTTATTATTACTCGCCCCAACGCTTTATTCTGCGACCAAACTGTCCGAAACAGGCCCTTATGGCACCCTTTCCACTCAAAGTTTAGCTCCTAAAGAATTTACTATTGGAATACAATCCAATCTGAGTGTAGATGGCTCTTTTATTAAAGAAATCCCCCTCGATAATCTTAATCGTGGCAATACAAAATCAAACTCTCCCCTACTTGCCAATCAAAACTTAGGTGTAAACCTTGGGGTGCTTCCTTATTTTAATATTGGAGTGGCCTTTCCCTTTTACTTTTTAGACTCTCCAGGTATTCTCTTTATAGGAGATTTAACTTACCAAGCAAAGTATTCATTGGGCGCTCAAATAAAACTACCCGAATCTATTCAGATAGCACTTTTAGGTGGAGGGACTCTCCCCCTAAGTCAAAAAAATGCAGAATATGCTCCCCGAGCCATTGATTACCCCACTCAAGTTTCTCATCAAAGTTCCCGTGACTACTCCTCAACAGGGACAGGAGTATATGATATACATTATGGCTTTGCAGTAAACGCAGAAGTCGCTCGTTGGACAAAAGAAGCTTCCCTTGCCTTACAATTCAATTTACAAAGCCGAAACCCTGGTTTACTTCAGACAAGCCAACATTTTAACATTCTCCATTGGTACGCAGGTCTATCTGCTCAACCTCATCAAAAATTGGTTTTTTACGGAGGTTACTTAAGAGAGGTTCGTCTACAAGAACAATACAGTTCACGCTCTGAAGTCAGCCAACTACAATTAAGTTTTGAAACCCTTACCACAGGCTTTAACCTTTATGGGGGCGTTCAATTGGGAATTCTCAATTATGGAAACATCCCTGTCCAAGCCAAACAATCCACCTTTTTTATCAAAGGCTCTCCTGATTACGCCTTTAATTTTGGGTTCACTTGGTCGGGTATTCTACAATCCAATGATTTAGACCATGACGGCATTATCAATTCCTTTGACGCTTGTCCAAGAAAAGCAGAAGATAGAGACCAATTTGAAGACAGTGACGGATGCCCCGAATGGGACAATGACGGGGATCAAATTGCCGATACCCAAGATAAATGCCCCCTTGTTCCAGAAGACAAAGACAAGTTTGAAGATACTGATGGATGCCCAGAGCTTGACAATGACAGAGACGGCCTCCCTGATAAAGACGATAAATGCCCCAATAAATATGAAGATTACGATCAATTCCAAGACGAAGACGGTTGCCCCGATTATGACAATGACGGAGACAAAATAGTGGATATTTTAGATAAATGCCCCAATCAAGCAGAAGATTTTGATGAGTTTGAAGATTTAGACGGCTGTCCAGAATTAGATAATGACCAAGATAGAATTGCAGATGCCCAAGATAAATGCCCCAATCAAGCAGAAACTGTCAATGGATTTTTGGATAAGGACGGATGCCCAGACGAGCAACCCTACAAAAAACTATCTAGCTTAAGCCGAGAAATACTCTTTGCTACAGGAACAGCCAACCTAATGGCTACCTCCCAATCCAATTTGGACTCCGTAGTCCACCTCCTTCATCAATACCCTAAGCTAACCCTTAAGGTAGCAGGGCATACGGATAACATTGCCAGTAAAAAATACAACCAAATCCTTTCTCAAAAACGAGCTGAATCCGTGTTTTCTTATCTAAAAAAAATGGGGATACAAAAGGATAAACTAATGGTAGAAGGTTTTGGTTCTTCAAAACCCATTGGGGATAATAAAACAGCTACAGGGCGTGCACTCAATAGAAGGGTCGAGCTCATCCCCCTACCTTAAGCAAAGTGTGCAAATAAATTCACATTTTGAGCAACCAACACACTCATAAAGGGCATATAAAAGCTCACTCTCTCGTTTAACATAAAAAAATGGCCTTTTTTTTCTTGGCATCTTACTTGCAATGTCACTCTCATATAAAGTTTGAGGCACTCGCAAGAAAAGAGAGAGAAGGGCCCAACCTAAAACCTGTCATGCGAGGATATAAATCGAAGCAACATGACAGAATAACCTTTTTCTCTCTTCTTCTATTCCAACAGCCCTTACAATTTTCAATTAATTCAATGAATTTAAAGAGCTTAATTTTTATTCTTATTTTTAAAATGAGATAAAATAACACCCTTATAAATGGAAAAGTGATGCCTGAAACTAAGTCGAAGCACTTTATTCAACAGTTTATTGAAGAAGACAACAAATCAAACGTATACAATGGTCGCGTACAAACACGCTTCCCCCCTGAGCCCAATGGTTATTTACACATTGGACACGCAAAATCAATTTGCCTTA
>CAZLBO010000251.1:0-4374 GCA_964557725.1 uncultured Bifidobacteriales bacterium
CGGGGGCAGGATTTGAACCTACGACCTTCGGGTTATGAGCCCGACGAGCTACCAAGCTGCTCCACCCCGCGACGAAAACTTTCGTGAAAATTGTTTCCTGTGCAATTCTCACTTGGTGGGAACAATATAATATAGGCATAAAATTAATTAAAGAGAAAAAGTGGATTTATTTGTTTTATTTTACAGTTTTTGAAAGATCGAGAAGATTGTGGGCGAGAGAAACTATTTACTGTGAATGGCTTCACCAATTTCTTTTAGTAACTGTGGGTCTTGAAGCTTTTCATAAGCAGTTCCGATGACAATTGCTTGTGCTCCTGCTTTAACTCTTTCTGCGGCAGCTTCGGGGCTTTTGATTCCTCCACCGACAATTACTTTTAAGTCACATGCGTTTCTTACCACACTAACTAACAAAGGTGGCACAGGATTCAGTGCTCCACTTCCTGCTTCTAAGTAAACCCAGCGATGTCCCATCATTTGTGCAGCTAAGGCAGTGGCTCCAGCAATCATTGGTTTATTGGCAGGAATGGGTTTTGTATTTGATATATATTCCACTGCGGTGGTCGCTCCTGATTCAATCAGCATATAAGCTGTGGGGAGGGGTTCCATGCCGTATGATTTAACGAGGACAGCTCCTTTGATTTGTTCGTCAATGAGATACTGAGGGTTGCGACCACTTACTAAAGTGGTGAACAGAATGGCATCAGGTCCAGGAGTTATTTGAGAGGCTCCACCCGGAAAAAGAATAACAGGGACAGAAACTTCTTTGGAGAGAGTCTTCATCATTTGAGGAAAGTGTGTGTTGCCGATAAAAGAGCCACCTATAAAAAGTGCATCTACCCCCTGCTCAACCGCAGAGATTCCTGCTTGAATAAATTGTTCAGGGGAGTTGGTATCGGGGTCTAGTAAGACAACAAATAAACAACCTTTGCTTTCTATTTTATTTATTAGCTGGGTTTCAATCTTTCCAATCATAGGGGGTAATCTAGTAAATTCCATGAGATTGTCGTGCTTTTGGTTTTGGATTACTTTGAAGGGGAAGAGTGGTTTGCGTGGTGAGGCATTTGGTTCCAGGGACAGCTCGTCCCTGGAACCACGCGTCCCTGGAACCAAATGGGGACAGGGACGGATTTTCTTATGAGAAAATCATTGTAACTACTTATTATAAAACATAATACGGAAAATTACCTCAATTTCTCTTGAAGGAACTTCGCTGCTCCATTAAGAACATCTTGTTCTTTTTCGGGGCTTTTAGAACCCGCTTGAGCACGGTCGGGGCGGCCTCCCCCTTTTCCGTTTGCGAGAATCGCTAGTTCTTTGACAATTTCTCCTGCTTTGATTTTTCCGATGAGGGATTTGTCCACCAACGAGATAATTGAAAGATTACCTTCAAAAGCATTTGTTAAAATGGCTATTCCTTGGGAGAGTTTGTCCGAAATACTATCTACTAACCCGTTCATTTCCTTTTTTGAGACTCCCCCTAAAGAGGCGACAAGGGTAGGGGTGCCTTCTACTTCTACGACCATTTCGAGAAAAGAATTAGCCTTTTGAGCAGCCTGTTGGGCGCGTAGGGTTTCAAGTTCTTTTTCTTGGGTTTTGAGTTTTTCTTGTAGTTCTAATACCTTGTTTACTTCTTGTCCAGATTTTGCTTTTAATGTTTGAGAGATACTCTGTAAATCATTGAATTTATTACGAGTTAACTTGATCGATTCAAGTCCTGTTACGGCTTCGATTCTGCGAACTCCTGAGGAAATACTGCTTTCGCTAGTAATTTTAAAAAGCCCAATTTGGCCTGTGGATTGGGCGTGGGTGCCTCCACAAAGTTCCATACTGACCTCTCCCATTTTAATCACGCGTACTTCATCCCCATATTTTTCTCCAAAGAGAGCCATGGCCCCCGATTTTTTGGCAGCGTCAAAACTTTGAGTGGAGGAGTGGATTTCAATCCCTTTCAAGATGGATTCATTCACTTTGTCTTCCACTTGTTCGATTTCTGTTTTGCTGAGGGAAGAATGGTGGGTAAAATCAAATCGCAAAGAGTCGGCACTTACACGGGAACCTTGTTGTTGAATGTGTTCTCCTAAAATGCTTTGCAAGGCAGATTGAAGGAGATGTGTGGCCGAATGATTCCTGTAGGTAGACTCTCTCACTTGTTTATTTACAGTTGATTGCAAGGTTGAGTTGTTTAGTTTTTCTAGTGATCCCGAAAGGAGTTTACAAAGGTGAACGGACATTTCAAAGACTTTGATGGTATCAAAAACTTCAAGTTGAATCGATTCATTTGCAAGGCTTCCTTGGTCGCCTACTTGGCCTCCTGATTCCGCATAAAAGGGGGTTTGATCTAAGGCGACATAAATAATGTCATTTTCTTCTCGATAGCGCAATACTTTTCCATGACCTGTTAAAGAATCATAACCTGTAAACTGCGTATGGGCTTTTTTAGTGCAAAGAGTCCAGTTTTCATCATCTGCTAATGCATTATTAAATTTAGCGGCAGAGCGAGCCCGTTCACTTTGCTCCTTCATGCTTTGTTGATAACCCTTGGTATCTACAGTAAGGCCTTTTTCTTCGGCAAGGAGTGTGGTTAAGTCAAGAGGAAAGCCATAGGTGTCATAAAGGGTAAAAGCGTCCTTTCCTGAAATAATGGTTTGTTTGTCGCTTTCTAATTTTTGGGTAATTTTGCTAAACCGATTTAGTCCCTGATCTAGGGTACGGATAAAGCCTTCTTCCTCAGCACGGATTACTTGGATAATAAAAGCTTCTCTTTCTGCAATTTCTGGATAAGCCCCTTTCATTTGCTGAACAAGGAGAGGAACTAGCTCGCACAGAAATGGTTTCTTTACCCCGAGTTCCTTAGCAAAGCGGCTGGCACGTCTTAAGATTCGTCGCAAAACATAACCTCGGCCTTCATTACTGGGGATAGCTCCGTCTGCAATGGCAAAAGTAAGGGTACGAATGTGATCGGCTATGACGCGGTGAGCGACTCCTCTTTCATCTGTAAGATATTCTTTTTCAGAGAGTTGAGCAATTTTGTTAATAAGTGGACGAAAGATGTCTGTTTCGTAATTTGAGCTTACTCCTTGTAGAATAGAGCAGACTCGTTCAAAACCCATGCCCGTATCTACGTGCTTCTCTTTAAGGGGTTTCAGGCTTTTATCTTGAAGGCGCTGGTATTGAATAAAGACCAAATTCCAGATTTCAATATAGCGGTGGTTCTCTCCGTTAACGCCTTCAATTTTGTCCGAGAAAGTATCATCTTGTGTCTCTAAATCGCCTGTATCAAAGTGAATTTCTGAACAAGGTCCACAAGGCCCTACTTCACCCATTTCCCAAAAATTATCTTTATCATCAAAACGCATGACTCGTTTGGGTTCGATATCTGTTAGAGATTTCCAGAATTCAAAGGCTTCATCATCATCTTTATAAACTGTTATAAATAGTCTATTTTTAGGTAACTTCCAGACTTCGGTTAATAATTCCCACGCCCATGAAATAGCTTCTTTTTTATAATAATCTCCAAAAGACCAGTTGCCCAACATTTCAAAAAAGGTGTGATGATAGGTGTCTCGGCCAACTTCATCTAAGTCATTGTGTTTGCCAGAAACCCGAATACATTTTTGTGAGTTAACGGCACGGGTGAGCTTGTCTTTATTCTCTCCCAAAAAGATAGACTTAAACTGATTCATTCCTGCATTAGTAAACATAAGGGTCGGGTCATCATTAACGGTTACAGGAGAGGAACGCACAAACTGATGCTCTTTATTCTTAAAGAATTGAATAAAAGTATCTCGAATAGATTCCGCAGTATATGGGTTTGGGTGAGACATGTTTTTTTATGACCTAGGTTGAAAGGGATGATAAATTTTCGGTGTAAATGTAATAAAAGGCCTAGAATCCTTCAGTTCTACACGGATGTTAAGCCTTTTTGTGTATTTCGTGGTTCAAACATTTTGTTTTTGATTCTAAATTTACTTTGCAATTTTATTTGTTTATTTTGATTTTTATGCATTGAATTTGCTGAATAATCGATAGTATAGCCAGATTTACTTTGCATTTACTTTGCATTTACTTTGCATTTACTTTGCATTTACTTTGCATTTACTTTGTCAAATGCCATTTTGGGGCTTTATCTGAATCACTGTTGTGAATCACACCAGCTCGTCTCAAATTGCTCAAAAGGTTGCTGATTTTCACCTTTTTTTGATCGTAATCCAACGCATCACTTAACTTATCCAGAAGAAAGTCATCAATATCTTTTCTCGAGGCTTGATTAAATTTATTTAAATAATCGGTAATCAGCTTTTTATAATACTGATCATCAAGTGTACGAGTACGGATATAATCAGCTTTGCTAGATGTTGCTCTAGCTACAGTAGC
>CAZLBO010000252.1:0-4316 GCA_964557725.1 uncultured Bifidobacteriales bacterium
CAGGGCATTTTGGGAAGTGGCACTTGGGCACATTGACTAAATTAGTAAAAGACGCCAATCGTGGGGGTCCGTCAGGTGTAGCTCATTACGCTCCTCCTTGGGAACATGGATTTGATGAATCATTTTCCTCTGAATCAAAAATGCCAACTTGGGATCCCATAAAGGTTCCCACTGCTTTTCAAGGTTGGGAATCTAAAAGGGATGGGTGGTTTTCTTTGGATAGTAATGAAGCAAGTGTTCATTATGGAACAAGATATTGGGACGGAGAAGAGAGCGAGGTGACTGATAATTTATTGGAAGATGATTCTCGTGTCATTATGGATAGAGCACTTCCCTTTATTCAGAAATCGGTGGATGATCTTGTTCCCTTTCTTGCTGTTATTTGGTTTCATACCCCTCATTTACCTGTGGTTACTGGGCAAAAATATCTGGATATGTATTCTAATGTTTCGGATCCTTATAGAAAGGTATACTTTGGTTCTATTTCGGCGATGGATGAACAAGTCGGCCGGCTTCGAAACGTTTTAAAAGGTCTTGGAATTGAAAAGAATACTTTGGTCTTTTTTACCAGTGATAATGGGCCAGAAAGTAATACACCTGGTTCGAGTGGGGGGCTTAAATCAAAAAAGAGAAGTTTAAATGAGGGAGGAATTCGAGTTCCGAGCTTATGGGAATGGCCAGGAACAATCCCTAAGGGAAAGGTCACTCAAGTTCCCGCTTATACTTCTGATTACTACCCCACAATATTAGAAGCTGTTGGATTTAAAGTAAAAGAGCAAACCACTCCTATGGATGGAGAGTCATTAATGGGATTAATTAATGATAGCTTGACTGCTCGTAAGAATCCCATGGGTTTTGAAGTAAGTGGGCAATTAGCTTATATAGATAACCAATATAAAATTGTAAAACCAAAAAATGGAGCTTGGGAATTATATGATTTGACTGTCGATAGTGAAGAAAAAAATAATTTAGCTATTAGCAAAAAGAAGATAAGAGATCAAATGGTGAGTGACTTTACAACTTGGAAGGCACAGCCCACAGTGTATGGGGACACTTGTTGTACAATAGAATGGAATGCCACTAGCATAAAATCTGTAAATAGAGGTTCGGTACCTATTGGTTCTATTGATATGTATGATTTGTCAGGTAAAAAAATGAGAAGCTTTAAAAACTATCAGGCATTTGAAAATAGAGAAAAGAAGACTCAGAGTCAAAATCTGGAAGGAATATATTTCTTAAAATCCAGACAAGGAAGTTTTATAAAAAAAGTTACTATTAGTAACAATTAACTAGAGGTGACAAATATGAAGCAGAATAAAATAAAGATAACTCATCTATTTATTTTTTGTTTAATACTTTTTAGCATAGACTTTGCACAGGGAAAGAAACCTAATATTCTATTTATCTTTTCCGATGACCAAAGTTATGAGACCTTAGGGGCATTGGGTGATTCAGAAGTCTCCACTCCCCACATAGATTCTCTGGCTTCTGCTGGCATTGTATTTAGTCATGCCTATAACATGGGAGCATGGAGGGGGGCTGTTTGTTTAGCTAGTCGTGCCATGCTTAATTCTGGGCGTATGCTTTGGAAGGCTGAGGCTTTGGATGAAGGCTCAAAAATGAATGAAGAAGTGGCAGCGGGTCGTTTTTGGTCAGAAATAATGAAGTCCGCAGGTTATCGTACCTATATAACAGGTAAATGGCATGTTAAGACGAGTGCTCCCAATACATTTAACGTGACGGGGACTGTGAGGGCAGGGGGGATGCCAAAAACAAAGAACTCCTCTTATAATCGCCCCTTAAATGTGAATGATCCTACAGACACTTGGAAACCTTGGGATAAAACACTAGGTGGCTATTGGGCTGGGGGTAAACACTGGAGCGAGGTTGTGGCTGATGAGACGATTGGCTTTTTAGAGCAAGCTTCTAATCGCAGCGAACCCTTCTTTATTTATGCAGCATTTAACGCAGTACATGACCCTCGACAAGCTCCTAAGTCTTATGTGGATAAGTACCCGTGGGATAAAATAAAGGTACCTGATAATTTTCTACCAGAATACCCCTATAAAGATGCAATTGGAAATAGTTCATCCTTAAGGGATGAGAAGTTAGCTCCTTTTCCACGGACTCGGTATTCTATTCAGGTGCATCGATCAGAATATTTTGCCATTATGGAACATATGGATGATCAAATTGGGCGTATATTTGCGAAGCTAAAAGCTTCTGGATTAGATAGCAATACTTATGTTATTTTCACCTCAGATCACGGTTTAGCAGTGGGGCATCATGGCTTTCTTGGTAAACAGAATATGTATGATCATTCCATTCGTGTTCCCTTATTCTTATCCGGTCCTGGCATTGCTAAGGGAAGCCGTGTGGATAAGCGTGTGTACCTTCAGGATGTAATGCCTACTACTTTAGAAATTGCGGGCGTGTCTAAACCTGCTTATGTAGAGTTTAATAGTTTGCTTCCTTTTGTGAGAGACACACTTAAAAAATCAAACTATCAAGCGGTTTATGGTGCTTATAAGGATATACAGCGTATGGTGCTTGTGGGGGACTATAAACTGATTCATTACCCAAATGCTTCGAAGAAAATTCGAATTTATAATTTAAAGGATGATCCCAAGGAGTTAACCGATTTAGCAGGGTCTAAGAAGTACTCCTTGTTAGAAAAGAATTTATGGGACGAGTTGATGAAGTTACAAACCGATTTACAAGATGATTTTACTTTAGTTTATAAGCCCGCTACAGTTAACATGAGCGAAGCAGGTTGTATGGATGATCTGTATATGGAATATAAAACTTCTGCAACAATACTAGATATTTCTGCTTGCCTTACCCTTAAGCCTTTGTCAATTCGTGAGGCATTTTCTCTTTCCAAAGAAATGATAATTTCTAATGGACAGCTAAAAATATTGGGTCAGGGGGCTTATGACTTAAAAGTTTTTGATACCAAGGGTAATCTTCTTATTTCAAAACAAGGGAAAAGAGGAGGAATTATCTCCATGCCAAAATACAGTGGTGTTGTGATTATCCGCTTAAGCAATTTCAAAGGTTCTTTCCAAAAAGTGGAGCTTTTAAAATAGGCAAGAACTATTTTTTAACCTGTCATTCCCGCATTGTCGGGAATCTACAACATAATTTGTAGCTACACTAGATCCATATATCTAAAGGAAAGGTCGAAACAAAATGCTTGAGCATGTCACTTCGGGTGATCATTCCTAATACTTTATGCTCATTGTCAACAATGGGCATACATCCTATCTTCTTTTGAATCAGTATATTGGTGACATGGTGGATTTCCATTTCAGGTTTGGCAAAGTAAACTTTTGATTTCATAATTTCTTGAATCCCTTGTTCTTCGGATGAAGACTTTGGATTATTTGCGTAAAAGCTTAACATGTCTCTATCAGAAACAATTCCCGTTAATTTGTGTTCTTGAGTGATGATGGGGATGTGTCTAAATTTTTTGTGATGGAACAGTTCTTGTGCCTCTTTTAAGCTTGAATCTTTAAAAAGAGTCATGACAGGCTGAGACATAATTTGCCCTACATGGGTTTTGGGGATCGCTTTTTTTTCTTTTTTTTGTTGAGAGAGATAAGTCGCAAGGTTTTTCTTTTGAATCAATGCTTCGGGTATTTGATGTTCTTCCTTTTGAAGGATTGCTTGGAAGTGGATAGAGTCAATTTTTGAAACACTTTGTTGTTTCCCCTGATAAAAAGAAGCTAATGAAGTTTGGTTGATTTTTCCACTATTGTCAATATAACCAAACATAAAGCCTCCTTCTTAACTTATTCTTTAATCTATTTTAACATAAAGAAGAAGAGACTACAAATTGGTTTTAATCGCTAAAAATGAATCGACATGGCTAATAAATAATTTAACAAGCTTTGGATCAAAGTGTTTTCCACTTTCCGATTGAATATATTTCACTACACGCTCTAATGACCATTCTTCTTTATAAATACGTTTGGTGATTAAAGCGTCAAAAACATCAGCCAAAGCGACAATCCTTCCAAAAACATGAATTTCTTCTTCTTTTAATTTTTGGGGGTAGCCTGTTCCATCCCATTTTTCATGGTGTTGATGGGCGATAAGAGCCGCAGATTTTAAAATTTCTCGTTTGGAATGCTTGAGCATGGTGTAGCCAATAGTTGTGTGGCTCTTCATGACTTCCATTTCAGTAGGGGTTAACCTTCCGGGCTTTAATAATATGGAGTCGGAAATACCAATTTTTCCTAAATCATGAAGAGGGGAGGCTATCATTAGTAAGGTGAGATCTTTAGGGGATAATTCGGCTAATTCTCCTAATA
>CAZLBO010000253.1:0-4313 GCA_964557725.1 uncultured Bifidobacteriales bacterium
CTCGAATCGCTTCTTACGGAGCAATTACCGATAAAAAGATAATTGAAGCACTTATTATGATTTTGGAACAGGACGCTTTTAATCATGGACAATTACAGTCTATTGAAGGTCGACTAGATAATGGTATGTCAGTCATGGCCATGGGAGCTCATACGGGTTGTAATACCGTATTTACTTCTACACCTCCTAATAACCCTCATCCATATCCTTGGATGAACTCTTTATTCCAAGATGGAGCCACTATTACTTGGATGTTTGGGGAAAGCTTTATTATGGATCATGCCAAACGCTCTGTGATTCCAGAACGATTAGCAAAATTTATTCTTTCAGAAGCCACTGTGAACTATTCAGAAGGAGATCACTTTGATTTAACTCACATGACTGATGCGATGATGACAGACTTAGAAATCAAAGAATTACCTAAGGCTTGGACAGTTGGTGGTGATGGGGGAATGGGAGATATTGGTTTCCAAAATATTTCCAAAGTTGTTTTACAAAATCGTCCTAATGTTAAGATGCTTATGTTAGATACTCAGGTTTACTCTAATACAGGTGGTCAAAACTCTGATTCATCCGTAATGTTGGGTGGGTTTGATATGAATCAATTTGGTAAAGCGACTCAAGGAAAAGTCACAGAAAAGAAGGGTGTTGCTGAGTGTTTAATTTCTGGGCACGGTTCTCCATTTGTAGCTTCGGTTTCCATGGCGAATTCGGCTAACCTTTACCGAGCTATTTTAGATGGTTTGGAATATAGAGGAACAGCTTTCTTTCAATGTTTTACAACTTGCCAGCCAGAGCATGGCGTAGCAGATGATAAAGCGACGGAACAAGCTCAGGCAATTAGAGATTCTCGTGGTGTTCCTGAATTTGTTTTTAATCCTACTCATGGTGAGACTTACACTGATGCATTATCTGTAGCGGGGAACCCTGCTTCTAAAGCTGATTGGTGGTCTCCTAAGTTTAAAGGAACAAAGGAAAAATACAATTATACTACTGCTCATTGGTGCTTAACGGAAGCACGTTTCCGTAGACATCATAAGAAGATTACAGAAGAAAAAGCAAAATCCATGCTACATTTAGATGAGATGTTAGTGCGTATTAATCAAATAGATGTTACGAATAGAAGATATATTGATTCTTCTCACCGTTCTTTTATTCCTGATTTTGAGGTTTACCTTATTTCTGAAAATGCAAAAGGGGAGCCTACTTACCATTCACTTTCTCGTCAAATGATACTTTTTACTGTTGAGAGAAGAAAAGCTTGGCGTATGATTCAAAGTAAATCAGGTATTGTGAATAAAGATTACCTCGCACAAAAAGCACTTTTGAAAAAGGTGACTAAGGGTTCTCTTTCTGTTGAAGACTTATTCTCAAAAGGACTTGAGTTGTTAGCAGAAGAGAAAGAAGCATTAAAAGCGAAGTAAAGCTTCTCTCGTTTCTTTTTAATAGCCACTTCTTAGGGAGTGGCTATTTTTTTTATAGAAAAGACTCTTTATAGAAAGCGCCTCTATATATCAGAAATAGATTTTTGTAATACTTTTTGACAATAACTGTTAATACTATCTCCATTCTGAAGAGCACTAATTGAAACAGCTTGATGAAGTTCTTTTCCTATTCTTAGAACAAACTTACCTGAATATTTTTTTTGGATAGTGGGAGGAGGAAGTTTTTTTTTGTCTTTTTTATATAAATCGATAATTTCTTCAATTGTTTGGCATAATTCTTTATACACTTTAACTTCATCATCTCCGTGTATTCCCGCATACATTAAATTTGGACAGCTTCCTATATAACACTTATCCTCGTTAGACCACTGAACGATTTTTAAATATTTATCTGAATCCTTCATTATTGACTCTCCTCTATCGCCTTTTTTGTTTGCCGCTCTTGATACGTTTTTGCGTCATCTCCTATTTTTCCTGAAATTGTAATAGGTTGCTGACAGTTTGGGTGTGTATAATTTCTATGACTTCCTTTGCCCCCTCTGTTAATAAATCCAGCTTTTTCCAAATCGGCTATTAATTGTCTGATTTTTCTTGGCATTCTAATTATAGTACTATATTGATACTACAAAGTCAAGAGTTGTCTCTGAGAAGGTAACTATAGCACAGGGAGAGGGAAAAGAATCTAATTTTAGAAACATAAAAAAAGGAGGCTTTATTAAAAGCCTCCTTTTTTGTTCATTTCAAACTAAAACCTAAGCCACTAAATTCAAGGCACTTCCTGCTATAAACCATTTGATTTGTTCTGCATTATAACTATGGGAGACTTCAAAGGAATCTTCAGAGCCATCGGCATGACTGAGAGTTACCGTTAAATTTTTACCAGGTGCAAAGCTGTTAAGCCCTGTAATAGAAATTCTATCCTCTTCTTGTACCTTGTCATAATCAGTAGCATCTACAAATTTAAGAGGCAAGACGCCTTGTTTCTTTAAGTTTGTTTCATGGATTCGTGCCATGCTTCGAGTAATCACCGCTTTAGCTCCCAAGTGACGAGGACACATTGCTGCATGTTCACGAGAAGAACCTTCACCGTAATTTTCATCACCTACAACAACCCAACCAAGTCCTTTGGCTTTATAATCTCTCGCAATATCAGGAAAACCGATACTGGTTTCCCCTGTTTCTAAGTTTTTACCTTTGCCAGCTTCTTCTGTAAAGCTATTGATAGCTCCTGTCAGCATATTATTAGAAATGTTATCTAAGTGACCTCTATACTTTAACCAAGGGCCTGCGGGTGAAATATGATCCGTGGTGCATTTTCCTTTAGCCTTAGTCAGCAAAGGAAGCTTGCTATAATCATTTCCATCCCATTTTTCAAAAGGAGTGAGAACCTGTAAACGATCACTGGTAGGAGAAACTGTAACACTTAAGCCTGAACCATCTTCAGCAGGTTCCTCAAAACCTGAATCATCAAACTCATAACCTTGTGGAGGAAGTTGTTCTGCCACAGGAGGATCTAATTTAAAAGAGTTACCCTTAGAATCTTTCAATTCATCGGTTAAAGGATTAAAGCCTAAATCACCAGCTAAGGAGAATGCGGCAACAAGGGTAGGGGAGCTAATAAAAGAAAGAGTCTCAGTGTTTCCATCATTTCGGGCTCTAAAGTTTCGATTAAAAGAATTTACAATAGAATTGGGAGTTCCTTTTTCCATATCGGTTCGATTCCATTGTCCAATACAAGGGCCACAAGCATTCGTCATAATAGTTGCGCCCGATTCTTCTAATGTGGTGAGAAATCCATCTCTTTTTGTGGTAGCGTAAACTTGATCGGAACCGGGGCTAATTACAAAATTAGTTTTTGCTTTAATGCCCTTTTCTAACCCTTGTTTAATAATATGTGCTGCACCACCTAAATCTTCGTATGAAGAATTAGTACAAGAACCAATTAACGTGGCACTTACAGTGAGAGGAAATCCTTTTTCCTTGGCTTCTGCTTTTAATTTTGAAATAGGTCGAGCCGCATCGGGAGAGTGAGGGCCAACAACATAAGGTTCTAAGGTATCAAGGTCAATTTCAATGACTTCGTCATAGTATTGAGAAGGGGTTTCATAAACTTCTTTATCCGCACAAAGGCTTGATTGATATTCATCCGCTAAATCAGCAATGTCAGAGCGTCTTGTTGCACGGAGAAAGTCTCCCATTTGTTTGTGATAAGGAAAGAGAGAACAAGTCGCTCCTAATTCCGCCCCCATGTTGGTGATAGTTGCCTGAGCCGTACAAGAGAGTGTTTCAACTCCTGATCCAAAATACTCTATAATACGGTTCGTCCCGCCCTTCACGGTTAATATTTCCAATAGTTTAAGAATGACATCTTTACCAGAAGTCCACCCATTCAAAGAACCAGTCAGCTTAACACCCACAACTTGGGGGTAAAGTACTTCCCAAGGCATTCCGACCATCACATCCACGGCATCCGCTCCACCTACTCCAATGGCAGCCATTCCCATGCCACCTGCATTAGGAGTATGAGAATCCGTACCCAACATCAACCCTCCAGGAAATGCATAATTTTCTAAGACGATTTGATGAATAATCCCTGAACCTGGTTTCCAAAACCCCATTCCATACTTCTTTCCTGCAGAAGCCAAAAAGTCATAAACCTCTTTATTGGTCATATTGGCTGTAGAAAGATCCTCACTCGATCCTTTATGAGCTTGAATAAGATGATCACAATGGATAGTTGTGGGGACAGCGGCTTCATTTTTATGGGCTTGCATAAACTGTAAAATAGCCATTTGAGCCGTTGCATCTTGCATAGCAACTCTATCGGGGCGTAACAAAACAAAGGATTTTCCTCTTTCCAAGTTACTT
>CAZLBO010000254.1:0-4307 GCA_964557725.1 uncultured Bifidobacteriales bacterium
CTCTTCTAAATTTTCTCGGGCTTAAAACCTCAAGTTCATTTAGCAAGTTCACATCAAATGTGAGAGGTTCAATCGGGTGCCAGTTAAAGCATAAATCAAAGTGTGATATTTTAGTAACCGATCCCATATCCACATCAGGCCCTGTATAACCTAGCTCATCTTCATTCTTCCAATAATAGCGTGATTGCTCCCATGTATAAGAAGCGATGCCTTTAAGAAAAACTCCTTGAGCCTCCCATTTGCTCCATTCATAGTTAATCAGAGAAGTATAATATTGATTTTTAAAACCTGCCCCAATGGTTTCTTGATGTGCCGATCCAGGGATCCCTCCTGTATTCCTATCATGCTTAAAAAACAATTCCCCTGATTGTTTATCCCCCAAATACCTCAGTCGATATTGCCCATTCAAAACTCCATATTGAGAGTTCCTCCTGTTTCGCGTAGTATCATCTAACAAGTTGTATACTGTTCCGTTATCATCTACATATTCAAAATCATTTTTGGAATATAATCCATTAAGAGCCCCTGATAACTGAAGGGTAGAAGAAGGTTGAATCCCTAAAAATAAGGAGTGATTATTGTAAGTATTACTCCCCAGTTTAAGACCAAGGGACGCTTCTGTTTTATGGCGAGATTTTTTTGAGACAAGGTTAATCACCCCACCCATGCTATTCCCCCCAAATCGAGCAGGCGTCACTCCCTTGTATATTTCAACCTTTTCTAACTGCTCTATATTTATTTTTCCTAAATCCACTGCCGAACCATTGGCAGAATTAAGAGGGATGCCATCTAAATAAACCAACACCTTACTCGCTTTAATTCCACGTATGGAAACCGTTTGGTAACTCCCTACCGCCCCATATTTTTTAGTTTGAATACCTGATGCCTGTTGAATAACATCAGGTAAATTCTTTCCTGTCCCTTCCCAATCTTTTGCACGCAAAACAACTTTAGTTTCCGCTCCATCTAACCAATTCTCTCGTAAGGAGGTCGTTGCTCGTTTTGAGGGCAATTCCATCACAGCTCCTGTACTATCTACAACACCACGAGCATAACACGCCACCTGAATGATGGAGTAAAAAAGAAATAGATGTCTCAATCCCAAAAAAAAAGCCCCCATTCTCATCGAAAATAGGAGCTACAATCCGGCTATTTGAAAGGGATCAAAAAAACCTTCTGCACCACTATTCTCTTACCCGGAGAATCTGGTTCAAACTGTTACAGGCGGTTATTCTGACTCTGGATCAACCTACTCCCAACACCTTCCCAGTTTTAAAAAACCAGTGGTACTTGTTGGTTTCGTCTCCATTACAGCGGCGGGACCGTATTCGATTCTAACGAATTTCCCCCTTAGGCTCTAGTGAGCACCTGAAACTTTAACAGCCAAGAAGTTAACTATTCCTAAGGAAAGAACAAGGGGTAACTCCTCGCCTTTTCGTCAGCACTCTATTTACTCTCAATTCTAAAGTTTTAGGGCAACTTCAATTACATTACTCAGTATGAACAAAAAATCGATTTTAATTGCAGGCACCACCTCCAATGCAGGAAAGAGTGCCTTTGTCACAGGCTTATGCCGACTTCTAGCCAATAAAGGCTACAATGTTGCACCATTTAAAGCTCAAAACATGTCCCTCAATGCCATCGTCACCCCTTCCAATAAAATGGACGAAACCCCTGGGGAGATTGGGCGCGCTCAGGCCGTACAAGCCAAAGCTTGTCGCATTTCTGCTTCTGTACACATGAACCCTGTTTTAATTAAGCCTATGGGTTCTTCTTATTCAGAAATAATTATTCAAGGACAGTCGATAGGGAAAAAGTCTATTCAAGAGTATTATCACAACATTGAACAATACAGAAAAATAGCTCACCAATCCTTCAACAAACTCAAGTCACATTTTGATTGGATCATCATGGAAGGAGCAGGTAGCCCAACAGAAATCAACCTATTAGACCGAGATATCACGAACATGTCCATGGCTGAATACGCCGAGGCAGATGTTATTCTTGTTGCCGATATTGATAGAGGAGGTGTTTTTGCCAGTATTTACGGCACCATTGAGCTCTTGCCTCTTCATTGGAAAAAGCGAATAAAAGGCGTGGTCATCAACAAGTTCCGTGGAGACCCTACTCTACTTGAATCAGGTATTGAATCCATTACCCAAAAAACAGGAGTGCCCATTTTAGGAATTCTCCCTTTTATCCCTGATTTCAATTTAGAAGAAGAAGATTCTTTTAACCTCAAGAACAACACCCCTCAAACAAAACCTCTTTTAGATATTGTGATTATTCGACTCCCTTATATCAGCAACTTTACAGATTTCAATTCTTTCCATAACATTCCTTACCTTCAACTACGCTATGTAAACAACATTCATGACATGGGAAGCCCTGATTTTATTTTTATCCCTGGTAGCCGAAATGTTCTCCACGACCTTCAGTTTTTAAAAGATAAAAAAATAGATCAATACATCATAAAAGCTCATCAACGACACATTCCTATCATGGGGATTTGTGGAGGTTATCAAATATTGGGGGATGTAATCTTTGATCCCGATGAAGTGGAAGGAAAGATAAAAGAACAAACAGGCTTGGGTTTAATCCCCATAACAACAACATTGACTTTACAGAAAAAGCAACAGTTAAAAGTCTTAAAAAACAACTTATTTCCCTTCTTTCCTTTTGATTATTCGATCAAAGGGTATGAGATACATTGTGGTAATTCGCATTCAACAAACGGTTCTTCTATGGAAGAATACGTCCATCCCGATCTCCCTCTGTGGGGGACTTATCTACACGGCTTCTTTGAGGAATTAAAAAGCACTGAACTATTTTGCCAGTGGCTTTTGGAACGAAAGGGAATCCCTGCAGTTCCTTTTAAGAATTCCGCAGAAGACCCTATTGAGAGAATGGCACATTGCATTGAGGATAACGTGGATTTAACGCTTTTTAATATGGAGTTTTGAAAAGGTAATGCACAATTTGACTAGAAAATGAATCGATTTCACATGTGGTTCCCAGGATGCATTGTTATTGGAGCGCTTATCTCTAAATAGCTTAATAAAGCACTATTTTTTTACTTAGATGCTCACGCCCTTTGACAACTTCTACAAGAACAACTCCTTTCTTTAAAGTAGGGTGTTCCTTCAGATTAAGCGTCCATTGATTACCTGTCAGATTCTCTTTTTGGTACAAAACAGTTCCATTAATAAAGCGAATGCTTAAGGTTCCTTTGGAGGGGTTGTTACTGCCCATGTCTATTACCAAGGAGGATTCTTTTTGGAAAACTTTGAGGCTAGATTTTAGGGGGGAGTGTTGGACAGAGGTATAGACAAAGTCTTGACAAGAGTTTGTATCGCCGTATAAGACTTTTCCATCTAATTTATAACAAAGTAAAGCTGTTCCCCCTTCGAACACATAACAATCAACAAATAGTCCACAGTCACTACCAATCCCTTCAAAAAAAGATACTTCACGCAATAATGCACCAGTACTAGGGAAAACTACTCTTTTTCTATTCTCCATTCCTATCAATATAGAATCAATAGATGATACGCTCGATTTTACACCACTAAAAGACATTGTATCACCAACTTCAAAATTAAAATCATACAAAACTCGCTCTATATCCTCCTTAGTCTTTTTAAAATATACTATTTTTGCTAATGTATCTTCCCGTAGAAAACCTACAACAGCTGTAACTCCATTCCATTTTAGTACTATTGGAGCATTACATTCTTGAGTATTATCCCAAGGATAGCAATTACTATTACTATTGTACAGATTCAGACTATTAAGTATTTTATAAGCCTCCCCGTTTAGCACTGTATCTCCGCTTAATCTATATTGATATATACTAGTATTAAAAATACTTCCACCCTTTTCTCCCCACACAGCCCCTTCCACCACAAGAGGAAAGTACTTCCCCAAAGAAGCCGTTGCACTCAAAGCAAATAGCACCAAAATAAGCTTAAATTTTCGGTTCATCTTCTACTCCTTTATTATTTGCTCTTTACCTCTGGGGGGCTATTTCAATATATATTCCTGTGACAGATTTTACAAGAGGGGCTACCACAGAAGGCGCACCCGTCACATTAAGCGACCAAGCCTGTATGGGGGTACGGAATAACACGACACATCCGTAATAATTTCCGAAAACACTGTATTATTCCCCCACGCAGAAGAAGTAGTAGTAATAATATCCCCTGAGTAACGCCATTCATCATCTGATATATGGTCATCTTGTAAAGTAATATTAGGGTTACATTCCGTTAATGGCAATAAGGACTCCCATAAACCTCGACCTAATG
>CAZLBO010000255.1:0-4302 GCA_964557725.1 uncultured Bifidobacteriales bacterium
GCTTTTGTAAAGAACATAGTGATTTAACCTTTTTCTTCTTTAGAAGTCATGAGTGATTGTTTTGGGAAGGGTAAAGAAGTTGCGGTGATCAAAGCAAAACGTGGCTTTTATTACATGGTCAATAATTTTGAAGAATGTGGTGAAGTTATTATTCCTGAAGAAAAACTAAAAACTTATTTCTCTCATATTGATAAGTTATGGGTTGCTCAGGAGGGAGAGGATTTTGACCAGTTGAAATCGGAATTCCCTAACACTTTTTTATCACAAAGTCAGTTGAATTACGCTTCTCTTTATCAAAAATGTAAAAGGAAAGACCCCATTAAAAATGGTTTTGTCTCTCCTAATTACATTGAACTCCCTTCTGTTTTACAAAAGAAACAGAAGAAGTAATCGTAAGAGTAATTTTTTTAGAAAACCTTTTAACGGGTTAGCTTTTTAAATCTAATCCGTTGGGGTTGGTCGTCGGTAATGCCTAAACGCTCTTTGCGATTTTCTTCATAACTAGCATAATTCCCTGTGTGCCAATAGACTTCACTGTTGCCTTCAAAGGCTAAGATATGAGTTGCTACCCTGTCTAAAAACCAACGATCATGGCTAATGATAACCGCACAACCAGAAAAGCTGAGAACAGCCTGCTCTAAAGCTTGGAGAGTTTCGACATCTAAATCATTAGTTGGTTCATCGAGTAACAAGACATTACCTGCCTTTTGTAAAAGTTTAGCAAGGTGAACACGGTTGCGCTCTCCCCCTGATAATGTCCCAATCTTTTTTTGTTGGTCGGTGCCTGTAAAATTGAACTTCCCTAGGTAAGCTCGTGAGTTGATTTCCATGGTACCAAATTTTAGAATATCTAATCCACCAGCCACTTCTTCAAAAACAGATTTTTGATCGTCAAGGGTATCTCTTTCTTGATTGATGTAACTGAGCTCTACGGTTTCGCCTAATCGAAGCTCTCCAGAGTCAGGGGATTCTGAACCGATAATCATTTTGAATAAAGTAGTTTTACCCGCTCCATTGGCACCTACAATGCCTACAATTCCCGCTTTGGGTAAATCAAAACTGAGGTTTTCAAAAAGAAGCTTTTCCCCAAAAGCTTTAGAAAGCTTTTCTGCTTGAATCACGACATCGCCTAAGCGTGGGCCTTCGGGAATGACAATACTTGCTTTGCTGGCCTTGTCTTGTTCGGACTGTTCACGTAATTCTTCGTAGGCATTAAGCCTTGCTTTACCCTTTGACTGTCTTGCTTTTTGTGAGAGTTGAACCCATGCAAGTTCTTCTTTGAGTTTTCGTTGCCGTTTAGAAGCGGTCTTTTCTTCTCGTTCCATTCGCTTGGTTTTTTGTTCGAGCCATGAACTATAATTCCCTTTCCATGGAATCCCTTTTCCTCTATCTAACTCTAAAATCCAGCCTACTACATTATCTAAAAAGTAACGATCATGAGTCACAAGAATAACAGACCCTTTATAGTTTTTTAAATGATTTTCTAACCAAGCCACAGACTCTGCATCCAAGTGATTGGTGGGTTCATCTAATAATAATAAATCGGGTTGTTCCATAAGAAGTCGACAAAGGGCGACTCGTCTTTTTTCTCCACCAGAAAGTTGTGTGACCTCGGCATCTGCAGGAGGGAGCCGTAAAGCCTCCATGGCAATATCTAGTTTTCGGTCGAGCTCCCAAGCATCGGTGGCGTCAATCTTGTCTTGAAGTTTGGCTTGTTTCTCAAGTAGCTTATTCATTTTGTCATCGGACATGGGTTCGCCAAACATTAAAGAGATCGCGTTAAATTCATCCAATACATCTTTAATCTCTTTGACGGCTAGTTCAACATTGCCTTTTACACTTAAGCTTTCTTCTAAAACAGGTTCTTGGGGAAGGTAGCCCACTGTGCGTCCCGATTCGACCCAAGCTTCTCCCTGAAACTCTTTGTCAATCCCTGTCATTATCTTCATTAAGGTGCTTTTGCCAGAACCGTTAATCCCAATAATCCCAATTTTTGCTCCGTAGTAAAAAGAGAGTGAAACTCGGCTGAGGACCTCTTTTTTAGGAGGAAATATCTTGGTAAGCTCGTGCATGTAGTAGACAAATTTTTCGGCCATTAAAAACCCCTGTGGTGAAAGTATGAAATTAACAAATAAGCTAGGGGAAAAGAGGAATATGTTGAGAAATGAATTTTTCTCTCCGTCATATTTTTTACTTTATAAAGATGAAGATCAGATACAATTCCCCGACTATTCTTACATTCTCCCTTTTGTGTGCTTTGATTTCATTTTTAAATCAGTTTACAGAGGGGAGCCTCATCCAACAATACTTTACTCTGCCAGGGCGGTTTAATAGTGGAGATCCTGTTAATTATTGGAGAATGTTTTCTTACACTTTAGGTCACGCCAATTGGGATCATTTAGTAGGTAATCTTTCTCTTATTTTATTAGTTGGCCCTGCCTTAGAAGAAAAATACGGTGGTAAAAAAATATTACTCATGATGCTTGCCACGGCACTCATTACCAGTGGTGTACATGTTTTTCTTTTTGATTCAGGTTTATTAGGTGCCAGTGGAATTGTATTTATGTTTATCCTTTTGAGTTCTTTTTCAAATCATAACTCGGATGGAATTCCTGTTACGTTGATATTGATCTTTGTCATTTTTCTTTTAAAAGAAATTATGAATACTGTCAATAGTGATCAAATCTCTCAATTCGCCCACATCATGGGGGGCTTATTAGGAATTCTATTTGGTTTTAGGTTGCGCCGATGAACTTAAACGGTGAGAATAATTAGTGATGCCATTAGAATCTGTGGCTTATGTGCCTATTTATTTGTTTACATATGTGGGATTATTGCTCACTCCTCTTTCTCTGAAAAAAAATAAGTGGTTATTTCTCGTTTGGTTTTTTTTGGTGAATGTGTTTATGTTTACAGGTCTATGGAAAATCCATATTGCCGGCATGCGGTTGCCTTTATTGGCATTTAGTCAACTTCCTGCAGTAGGGATGCTTCTTTATCTTCTTCACTATGTTCACCATAAAAAAATTGAAATAAATCCACGTGCATGGGTTAGGTGGAGTATTTTTAGGCTGATAGGTGTTTATTATTTACTCATTCTTTTTTCTAATGAACTGCCCTTAGATTTTGTGGCAAAAGCTGCTTTTTTTGAAATCATCATTGGCCTATGGGCCGTGGGGTTGAGTTTTGGGAAAAAGAATTTATTCGATTCTGTTTGGTTTGTGGCTTGGAATACTCTTGGGCTGGTTTCGTCTTTGGTGATAAACTTCCAAATAAGGTATTGGGCGTATTTTGGGGAGGAGCTTCCTCAGAGATTCGATTTGATCCTTCATTTTAATCGTTTCCCTGAAATGTGGTTGAGTCTTTATTGGGTTCCTTTGAGTATTTGTATTCATTTAGTCTTATTCTATTGTTATTTAGAACATCGGATTAAAGGCAGAGTGAGCAAGACTTAAAATTGTGTGTAGTAGAAAAGATGAGCGGATGCAACTCCGAAAGTCGTCTATTGTATTATATTGGAGACTGAAATTAATGAAGAATAGGAAGGCTGATATGAGAAAAATGCTAGGTTTTGGAGTGATTATCGCTTCTTTGTTTTTGTCGAACTGCGGGGTAGTGAGTAGCCTGTTTATTTCAGATAGGGATGAAGCGAAGTTGGGGGCAGAATTTCATACCCAAATATTAGAGAATAAGGATGGAGAGTACCCGATTTATAAAGCGGGTACGGATCCACAGAGACAAGCATTTGAAAAATATGTAAAAGGTGTTTTTCGTAATATGCTAGAAGTGGCGAAGACGAGGGAAGGTGACGATTTCCCCGATTATCCGCAAGAATTTACTTTTACATTGATAGACAAAGACGTTCAAAATGCTTTTGCTGTTCCTGGGGGATATATATACATCTACACGGGCATCATTAAATCGATGAACAATGAAGCGGAGTTAGCAGGAGTCCTTGGGCATGAAATTGCTCATGTTACTAAGCATCATTACCGTAAAGCCATGGCGAAAAACTCGGCGATAGAAGGGGTGTTAAATGCCATTGCGGGAGAGGACTCTGGAGCGTTAAAAAAGTTTGTGTTAAGGAGTTTTAATACTTTAGCTGGTCTCTATATCAGTCGAGATAATGAAGAAGAATCCGATGAATTTGGAACAAAGTACTTGGCTAATTCTAATCGCAATCCAAGGGGCATCGCCACTTACTTTGCACGTCAAGAAGCCAATGGAACAATATTGGGGGGAGCACTTTCTACTCATCCTGATCCTAAAGCACGGGTTAAAGCCGTAAATGACTTGGTGGAT
>CAZLBO010000256.1:0-4291 GCA_964557725.1 uncultured Bifidobacteriales bacterium
TTTACTTCTTTTAATGGTTGGATCAAAAAATTCAATCACAAATGATAGGCCAATAGATAGAGTTAAACCCATTAAAAGAGTATTTAATATGGACAAACCTTTGTTTTTAAGAAGCTGACTAATATTCATTGCTTTTTCTACTAAAAAGACTTCGCGAGGGGTTGCAGATTTTTGTAAGAACGATTCCTGAAGTTTAGATTGTAGGGTGGCGACCATTTTTTCGACAGTATTTTTTTTCCGTTTTAATTTATTAAAGGTCATCTCTAACTCTGGGGCTGAGGCATACTCACGATATGATAATTGAAGATCTTGATTGTATTGTTTTATTTTTCGATTGATTAATAGTCGCTGTGAAAAAATGTCCTTTAGTTCTTCGGCAAGTTTAAAGTATCGAGGGTTCTTGACCATAATAGTCGTATGGGAGTTGTGTTCAATATTCTCATCAATAAGTGCTCTAATGGAAGCCATTTTTTGTTTTAGTTTTTTTATAATACGATTTTCTGGTCCATATTGAACAGATAATTGAACAAGCTTTAATCTAAGAGATAAGAGCTCCTTTTGTAACGGTTTGTCGTAAGTGATTTCTTTTAGCATTTGAGAGTCAAGACCTGCAAATTCTATTTTAATAAGCTTTTCTTTTTGTTCAAAATCCTGTAAATCAAATTGAAAGTCTTTAATGCGACTTTCTAACTTTTCTACTTTTGCTTTTCCATCGCCAATAAAGGTGGGGTTAGATTGATAGACTAACTTGATGCTATCTTCTAATAGGCTTAATTGATGCTCTTTTTTTGAAAGGTTATCAACTATCCACTTTTCATAATCATTAAATCCTTTTTGCTTGATGCTTAAATCATAGGATTCATAAACCTCTCCCAGGGTATTGGCAAGAATCCGTGAATACTCTGGATTCTTTGATTGAACGACAATAGAAATAAGCTCTGAAGAACTATTTTCATGAGAATTAAAAGACTGCTGAATTTCTTTAATTGAAACACTAGTGTCTAATTGCAGTTTTACCTGATCTAAGAACTTCCTTGATTTAAGATTTTCAAGGTGGGTCAAAATGCTTGATTCATTTACACTTCCCTTTTTAAGGAAATCAAAAGCCTCATTGTTTTTTAAAATTCTCAAAGTCACTTGATTTTGGTAAATGGGGTTGAAGTCTAATCGTGAATAAACTCCCCATAGATTAAAAAGGATAAACGCAGTTAAAAAGTACCACCGCCTTTTAAGAAAAACTGAAAATATCTCATGGATATTAAAGTCCTCTTCTTTAACCTCTGAGTGATAAGGAAGCTTTTCTAGTTCCTCTGCAGGAACTTCTTGTTTTTCTTTCTGTGTCATAGACCTCTAATTTTATAGACAGCGAGTCATTTTCATTTTATTTATTTATGAGTGAGTGGGTCAAGTCATGTTTTGTGTTTCGGTTAACTTTTGGGTGAAGTTTTAAGTTGAATATTCAAAATGAGATAAAATAATGTAGAGAATAGCATTAAAAACCCTAAAAGGCTTAAAAAATCAAAATAAAATTGCGATAATAAAAGAGTAAGAAAAAGAGGGCGAGCAAAGTAACGCTGGTTTTTTATTAATGGTAAGATGCAAAATAATAGGTATTGAATATGATGAAGAGAGCATCAGGGCGGCTAAGATACTTCATACATTTAAGGCAGAAAATTCAATCTCTATTGAGAACATCGGAGAAATAAAGGGTAACTATAAAGATGCTAAGAATTTATCGAGAGATGTTCAGGTATTATTAAATAGCTTGGGACTTGAAAAAAATGATACGATTGTCTCTTGCCTTAAAGGAAAATATGTCCATGGGGTGCAGGTAACGGTTGAACACCTTCCTGAAGAAAATGTGATTGCCTTTTTAAAAAGAAAACTTCAGAAATATTACACCTTTGATTTAAAAAGGTCTCGTTTGGATTATCAAGTTATAGGTCGTTCATCCTCTAAGAAGTCTGTTGATTTAATGACGGCTGCAGTTTATGGGGAGAAGATTCAAAATCATTTGAATCTTTTTCAGGGTCTATCCGTTCAAACGAAGATTGTTGATATTCTTCCTTTGGTAGTGGCAAATACATATTGGATAGGGAAAAGTACTCCAAAAAATGATGCTGCTGTGATGATGGTACATGTTGGGTTAAATGAGTCTACAGTGGTGATTGAAAGTAATGAAAAACCGTTTTATTATCGAAGGTTTAAATTAGCGTACAAATTATGTTTATCCGAAGACGTATCCAAAGTTAACCTTGAAAAAGGGGGGGATCAGATTTGTAAGGAACTATTGAATACCATTACTCATTATCAAAAGGTTTACGCCTCATTAAAAATTGAAAGTTTTACTCTATTAGGTTATGCAATAAATAATGAAATTAAAGAAAAAATAAAAAATAGAACAGGCCTTAAATTAATTAAAGTCAATTTACTTAAACGTTATGGCTCTGGGCATAAGATAGAAGACGGAAAGTATGATGTTGCAATAACCTTAGGGTTGAGAGATAGAAGAATCAAGCGGGAATTGGTTAAGAATGAGGAGATAGGCTTTGAATTGGATTGAATATAATTAACTATAAATGAAGTATTCCATTAATATAATTAGAGGGGAAGCGCGTAATAAACGTGAGTTTCTAGCGTTTAAGTATAAAAACTTATATGCAATAGGCATTGCATGTCTTCCTTTTATATTGATATTACTTGGGATATTTGCTTCATTGATAAGTTCTAATAATATTTTATTAGAAATAAAAAAAGACTCTGAAGTAACAAAAGAATTCTTTGGAGGAATTGACCTTTCTCAAATTGTTTTAAATCAAAATGACATAGAGCTGTTATTAAAGGTAAAAGAGAAAGAGATCAATTGGAAAAATAAATTAAAGTTACTGGGAAATGGACTTCCCCATGGATTTACGTTTTCAGAGATTGATTTTGATGGAAAACGATTGAGGGTTAAGGGGTATACCTTAAAGAATAAGTCGGACAGAAGACTTTTAAATTTAAATGATTATTTAAATAATCTTAGGGAGGACTCTTCCTATGCGAATGACCTTCCTATTACACAGTTGATCTCTGGTCAAAAAAATACAAATAAAAGCATTGGGTATATTGATTTTGAATTTGCGTCTCTTTTGAAAAAATGAATATTTTATCTTTTAAAAAAAATTATTATATCCTGTTGGGAGGGTTGCTAAGCTTGACCGCCTTGGTAGATTACACTTTACTTGTGAAAAGTGAGAGTAAACTGTCCTCAATCATAGCACAGCAAACTCATTTGGTTTATGAAAAGTTAAACAAAAAGGCCTTTTTTTCAGAGATAAATCCTTTAAGTGAAATGATTTTTTATAATGTAGACTATCATTCAGAAATCAATTATGGGTTACATGAGGCAAACTTTCTCTCAGAAATAACGAGATGGATTGATGCCTCTAAAATGGGATTAGTATCCATTACGTCATCACATGGAAAAAAAGAAAATCATATTTTTTATATCGATTATAAATTATCAATTAAAGGAATGTATATCGATTTATTGTCCTTTTTAAATGAAGTTGAAAGTTCACATGAACTACTTGAGGTGTTAACCTTCCGAGTAAAAAAGGATGAATACTACAGTAAAAAAAATACCATTATATTTGAAGCAAATATTAGAAATCATATCTTTCAAAAGGTGGTGGAGTGATGTTAATAAAGGGAGGGGTACTTTTTTTATTTCTTTTTTGTTTGGTTTCTGGAGAGGTTTCTGAAACTCAATTTAAGCATAATATTGGTAAACTCGATCGTTTGATTTCTCGTTGGAAAACAAATAAACACATTATTTCTACAGATATTAAAAAGACTACTCAATTTTTCAAGGAAAAATATGATTCTAGTTCTCACTTGAGAGGCTTATTTAGAACAAACTCTAAAGGCATTATGCTGACAGAATTAAAAAGAGGAGTTAAAAACCCGAAAGACTTTCTTCTTGTGACTAAAAGGAAGTGGTTTAGGTATGTAAAGAAAACGAAAAAGCCGTTTTACGATCTTATTTCTCATGGTATTGATAGGGCACAGGTAATTATTGTTTATCCCTATTATGTGAGGCAGGGCAAAAAATTTGGAGGAGTGATTGGTCTCAAAGTGGCCTTAGAAGATTTGATTGAAGAGTCTAACCCTTATAAAGTAGAGAAAGATGGAAATAGGATAGTCTCGCAAGACTGGGCGGATACGCTAGAATCTTCAGAAACTCAAGTTGCCTTTTTGCAAGGGATCTATTTTACTCTTTATAGTAAAAGTACATCTGTTTTAGAGA
>CAZLBO010000257.1:0-4286 GCA_964557725.1 uncultured Bifidobacteriales bacterium
ACTTATGGGGAATGCTCGTCGGGTTTATTTCTGCAATGGCCTATACCTCTGTTCGGGAACTCAAAAAGGTTTATGATACCCGTGTAATTATCATGTCCTTTTTAATCTGTGGCACCTTTTTTCCTTTAATCTCCATGTTGCTTCCCACTTTCTACGATCTTCCTGATAGTCCATTTATCAGCACATTTGTTTGGCCACAAACAGATGAATGGTTGTATGTAATTGGAATTGGCATAACAGCCTTATTAGGTCAATACTTTTTAACCCAAGCTTATGGAGAGGCCAAGGCAGGTATGGTTGCCACTATAGGCTACTCTCAAGTAGCCTTTTCCTTTTTCCTAGGTTTGGTGCTGGGAGATAGCTGGTTTACAGTGGGGGAGGTTATAGGTATTCTTATCATCTGTAGCAGTGGAATCATCATCACTTTCGAAAAGTCTTAAAATCTCCAACCCATCCAGTCATTATTTTGGCAGGGTGCATTAGATTCAAGGCACTCTTTTCTCCGAAGTGTACAAGTGTACTCGAGGAAAAGGGTAACGCAAAAAATAATATGCTTCACCTCATCCAGCCATTATTTTGGCAGGAGTGCATTAGATTCAAGGCACCCTTTCTCCGAAGTGTACAAGTGTACTCGAGGAAAAGGGTAACGCAAAAAATAATATGCTTCACCTCATCCAGCCATTATTTTGGCAGGAGTGCATTAGATTCAAGGCACCCTTTCTCCGAAGTGTACAAGTGTACTCGAGGAAAAGGGTAACGCAGAAGATGATGTGCTCCTGCCAAAATAATTAGAAATAGAAGTGGGAGCCAATAATAGCAGAAAAATCCCCATCCATTCCAGGAAAGATCAATAAGGTAGGGGCTAGCTGCACAAAAATATCAAAAGGCTTACTTCGGTGAGTCCAACCGATTCCAATAACCCCTCTTATGCCAATGTTATTTTCATCATATAAAAAGTTACGATTGTAAGTAAGCCCTGGGCCATAGATTAAAAATATTTTTTCTGAAGTCTGAAAAAGACTAAAGTTGTGGATGATATAATCTCCACTAAAGTGGAAGCTTTGGAAACCATCTCGACGAGAGCTATTGTCCCTGAAATACCGATCATTGCAAAATTGAATGTTATTGTTATAAAATACATTGTTATTACATCTATCATCATTATAATAATACCGTTCGTCCCGCCCCCGGCCCCATCTATCATAAGTCCAACCGATGGAAAAGTTTAACCGTGTATCATCTTCAAGTCCATAGCTAAAGAGAAGTCCAGTGGGGACTCCTAGAGCAATACCTACTCCCACCTGTTTTTGAACAGCTTGGGTGGGGGTAAAAAAGAAGAGGCAGAGCAATAAGACAAAAGTGAATTTTTGCCACAATTTAATAGTGTCGTTCAAAATGGTCATCATAGAGTATCCCCTTCTTTTAACTCTTACCTCTAATCTATTTATTTATCCTTTTTTCTTCACTTCTTTAGTTTCAGCTACTTTTTCTGTTTCTAAACCAGCTTTAACCCATCCTTTGATGCCTTCCCCAAAATGTTGGATGTTTTTGTAGCCTTTTGCTTCTAAATCATCTGCTGCTTTATTCCATGCCGCACAACCTGGTCCGCCACAATAGGCAACAATTAATGATTTTTTGTCTTTGGGGAGCCCTTTAGCAAAGCTCTCGGATTTGAAATTAATTGCACCAGGAATGTGAGCTTTGTTGTAACTTTCTGTTCCATTGGCGTCTACCAAAATAACAGATTTGTCTTTGATGGCTTTGACTAAATCTTTTTGGCTGATGTTAGGAAAGGCTTTTTTATAGTCTTTTTTACTGGCTTCTGTTTTAATGGCAGCTTTTTCAACGGGTGTTGCTTTTGTGTCTACTTTTTTTTCTGCTTGTTTCTTTTCTCCAGCCATTCCCAATGAAAGCCCCAAGAGTAAAAGTGTTGCTAATGATTTCATTTTGTTTCCCCTTTATTTGTTTATAGAACTCCATCAATCCTTTTCTTTTTAAAAAGGGGGATGAAGCGCCTAAAATATAGAAAAAGAGAATGACAAAAGGGCAGTAAATCGACCAACAGTACTGTTAGGAGCGGTGGACATATAAACTGAGAATTTTTGATGATTCAGTTATAAACTCTTGTCTTGCAGCTAGAACATCAAATATTACATCTGTATCAACAAAGAGGTGAGCTTTCATAGGTGTTTTTTAACTAATGCATCTTTTATTAATTCTCTTGTTTCCTTTGTATTTTGAAAAGGTTTTTTTTGAATTAATTGCAATGTTAAATGGCCAAGCCCATTAAGTTTATTTGTTTCAGTAGTCACTATATTTTCAAGGTGCTTGTTGGATGATTTTTTACAAATCCCTTTTTCCAATTTAAAAAGGAATTAAAACTTCCACTTCTTAGGGTACGCCTCAGTTTCAATAATTTTTTCTAATCGATCATCCAATCGAGGGAAGAAGTCTAAGCCTGTAAGGGTCTCAATAGAGTCAATAGGGACGACGAGCTGTTTTAAAGTTTTGGAGGTTCGCTCATTTTTAGCTAAAAAGGCAATGGCTTTTAAGTCCTTTTCGTCTTTTTTGAGAATAATTTTGTAAAAATAATCAGGGATAATAACTTTATTTTCTCCAATGGTTTGCATTCCCCATTCCAAAACAGAACCCGTAATAACAAGTAGCTCTCCTTCTTTTTTAACCCAAGCACGCACCTTTTCTTCTAATCGTGTCCAAGTTAGTTTTCTGAAAAAAGGTTTTTGTGGGGTGGTATTAGACATCATATAAACTTCATTCAAGGCTTGCCCCGACCACTTCATGTCCTTAGGAGGGACTAAGTAACCCATGTTGTAGCCACTTCCCTTATAATCCTTTTCTTCTGGTTTCTTTCCTTTTAAGCGTTGGTCTTGTCTAAACTTTTTAACGACGACAACCTTTCCACCCAAACGATTAGGACTGAGTTTGTAAGAAACCCATCTTGCTTGCTTGAATTCAGAGGCATAGGCAATAGTATAACCACGACGGTCTAATTTTTGATCGCCTTGATGGCCAACAGGGTCTCCCAAAAATTTGGGAAGCTCTCCAAAAGAAAGTGAAAAGGCAAATAAACCAATGAGAAAAATTTTCATAATGTCCTTACTAATTGAGTCAAAGTTTAGTTTATGACTGTAATAACTTAACAAATATAAATCAAATAATCTTCTCAGGCAGGTGAGAAAGCGGTGTTTGGTTATTTTTCTGAGGCGGTAAAGACTCCATCCCAATCTTTGGGTAGGTGAATGCGTCTATCTGTCTGGTATTGATGACATCGATCGAGAAAAACCTGCGAAGGAGTGGTTCTACAACCAGGGTTTCTGTCAGGATGAAAAGGTTCTTGTTCAAGAGATTGAGAAAACTGTTCAGTGGCTTCAGCCCATTTTTGTAAGCGATACAATTCTAATCCTTTTTTGAAGTGCTCAAGGCAACTTTGTATCTCAGGGGTAGAGTCTTCTGTTAAGGCTAATAGTTCAAAAATTCGGACAGGTTGGGATTTTCCCACCACCTTAATCAAATCTAATTCTCGATATAAAAAATGTTCTCGAATTCCCTCTAATGTTTCTGAGCTACAAATGGTGTAAACACCGTATTGTTTAGCACCACTTTCTAGACGAGCAGCGAGGTTGACAGTATCACCCATCATGGTATAGTTCATACGAATATTAGAACCCATGTTTCCTGTGACAATAGGGCCTGTATTAATGCCTATTCTCATCCGCATGTCATGGACAATTTCCGGCCATTTTTCTCCTTCACTTTTCCATTTAGCTCTTAGTTTGCCAAGCTCTCCTTGCATGGCTAAACCTGCTTTGCAGGCCAGAAGAGCGTGGTCGGGTAAATCAACAGGGGCACCAAAAAAAGCAATAATTGCATCCCCCTCATACTTATCTAGGGTACCCTGATTTTCAAGTAGGATGCCTGTCATGGCAGAGAGGTATTCATTTAAAAGTTCCACAAGTTTAACGGGGGATCCCAAGGTTTCTGAAAAGGTGGAGAAGGCTTGAATATCTGTAAAGTAAGCCGTTAAAACCCCTTCCTTACCCCCCAGAGAGGGTTTGTTTCCACTTTCAATCATCATGTCAATAAGCTCGGGGGAAATATAATTTTTAAAGGCATCGTTCAAAAAGCGCTTATCCCGTTCTTCAAAAAGGTAACGGGCAATAATCACTAACATAAAGGTAAAGAACACCGTTAACTCTGGCCTGACTAACTCTAACCACCAATTTTGATCAAAATAATAAAAGGTAAGGGCTGCATAGGAAGCACCT
>CAZLBO010000258.1:0-4274 GCA_964557725.1 uncultured Bifidobacteriales bacterium
TGTCTTGTAAGCCATCTCTGACAATTTCTTTTACTGTTGACTTCATAACTACTCTGTATCCTTGCTAAAAGACTTTGAAAATGACCTTGTTTTTTAACATTAACTCTAAATCCTTTAGGTTTAGGTTAAGTAAGGCTTTTCCATAGTCTTGAAGTTCTTTTTTTTCTCCACTTGTAATATTACCTCTGTTACTCTTCTCTATTGTATAGATCATAAAGGCAATATTTCCTTTTTTATAAGCAATAAAACTTCTATACCCTGCACTTTTAGATCGGCTTCCTTTTTGTATATCAACTTTGTATAAGTGCCCACCTAGATTTGCTCTAAACTTTCCATTTTCTAAGTCTGCAAAAGCCTCTCGTATGACTGCTGTGGGTATTTTTTCCTTTTTGGTCCAATTTTTAATACTTTTCGTTAAATACTCATCCATAATCATAGTACAATGTACGCTAATTGTCGATAAAAATAATAAAAAGGAATCAGATGTGTAAAATAAAGCATGTAACTAATTTCACCCCTCAGCTCTTTTTCACCTGCTCATGAATCCAGTTAAACGTCTTTTCCAAGCCTTCTTTAAGGGGTTGTTTGGGCTTCCAGCCTAGCTTTTTTTCGATTAAAGCGTTATCGGAGTTGCGACCACGAACACCCAAAGGGCCGTCGATGTGCTTAATGGAAAGGGGTTTGCCTGCGATGGACATGGCCATTTCACTTAGTTGATTAATTGTGACCATTTCTTCGGAACCAATATTAACTGGGCCAGTCCAGTCGGAGTCGACTAACTTGCGGATACCGTCTAAACATTCATCAATATACAGAAAGGAACGGGTTTGTTTACCGTCTCCCCAGATTTCAATCTCTCCACCCTCAGGGGCTTCCGCTACTTTTCGGCACATTGCCGCAGGAGCTTTTTCTTTTCCCCCTGTCCAAGTGCCTTCTGGGCCAAAAATATTGTGAAAACGAGCAATGCGTACTTCCATTCCGTAATTTCGATGAAAAGCTAAATACATGCGTTCGCTAAATAATTTTTCCCAACCGTATTCGGAATCAGGGGCAGCAGGATAAGCAGAATCCTCTGAGCATTTAGGGTTGTCAGGGTCCATTTGGTTGCGTTCGGGGTACATACACGCAGAAGAAGAGTAGAAAATCTTTTTGACGCCCGCTTTTTGACTAGCGTGTGCCATGTTTAAATTAACAGTTGCGGAGTTGTGCATGACGTCGGCATCGTGCTCTCCTGTAAAAATATAACCTGCACCGCCCATGTCTGCGGCTAATTGATAAACCTCTTCAATGCCATCTGCTACCATTTTGTGACAGAGAACAGGGTCTCGTAAATCACCTTGGATAAACTCATCTGCAGCCGATTTGGCAAACTCATGGATTTTAATGTCTACTCCACGTACCCAATAGCCTTCTGACTTGAGTCGTCTGACTAAATGTCCACCAATAAATCCCCCTGCTCCACAAACTAACGCCTTTTTCATTTCGTCTTTTCCTTTTCTTTGTTTTAACTGCTTCTGAGTTTTTTAAGCTTTTTAAGTTTACAATAATTTTAAAGTTTTGGCCTTAAGGAAGTCCCCTACCAGTAAAAATTAAGTCCTGTTTTTAGGTGATTTTCAATTCCGCCTCGGAAGGACTGAGTGTAAGTTAAATAACCTGTTAAAAATTGATGCCATTGAAGCCTCAGCCCATGGGAAAGGCTTATTTGATGGCTGAAGTTACCTGCTAAGAATCGTTTACGGGTGCCGTGTTTTTCATTGTCATGAATCTCTCCTAATTGAGAGGCTCCTGGTTGTTGACCCTTATCGTCGATTTCAAAATGCTCCGTCCATTCCACTTCTTTAAAAGGACGATAAGAAGCCTTAAAATCAAAAGTTCTTGAATCAGGCCCCCATTGGCTGGCACTGGGGCGGTTGTAGTGTCTAAAACTGGTGTAGCGCTGTCTGCCATTATAAGTCCAAGGCTCTACTCGGGAGTATTCAAATACAAAATCAGCATCCACGGCCTTTAAAGGAGAGGTCACTTGAAAGCCGACTAAGGTAGCCCAACGGTTTTCCCAAAGGTCATCAAAAAAAGTGGTGGGGCCTTGTAAGTCATCAATAAAAAGCTCTCCCCAAGTGGAAAAATACGGTAAACCAGTATAGAGAAAATCAAAACTCATGGCGTCGTTGTCCAGTCCTCCGCTATTGTCTTCTGCAAAGGCGAGGGGTACTAGGGGAAGCATATAGGTGAAGTCGGGGCTTCTCTCTTGATAAATAACAACATCCTGAAAAGCTAAGCTTAAAGAGGAATGGGGGGTAAATTCAAAACGATGGATATGCGCCCATTTTTTGAAGGAGTGATCTGTATCTGTCATTTGTAAAAAATAATTGTCGAGAACAAACCAATCAGAAAAATCAATGCGGCCTTCAATATGGTAGTAAGGGGCAGTGTTTCTCGAAGCGGTGAGAGAAGTAAAATAACCAGGCCCCATGTGTAGGTTGTCTCGCCCTGCTTTTATTTTGAGATAGGGTAAATCCCACCGTAAATAATATTCAAAGCGTGCACAGGTTTGTGATGAAACAAGGCCTTCATCAGGCATTTGCTCCACAGAGCAGGTCTCGCCGTAATCGGGGTCAAATTGATGAGAGTATTGAGCGGTATTTGAATTTTCAGTATATATCAAGCCATGAGAGTAAAAGGCTAGGTTTTTAAATAAGCTTCCATGAATCCGCATGCCTACCCCCTGTATAGATTGAGTGCTTCCTGTATCGAGCCAGCGTACAAAAGCTTGGGGGGAGAGAAAAAAGGTGTGTTGTCTTACCGTGTCACGCCAGTTAAGAAGGGGTTTACCTCCAAAAGGAAATTGGTGTTTGAGGGTGTATTGGTCATAGGCGGATAATGTGGGGGAGTTTTTAATGTTTTGGTATACATCCCTCGATTGAGGGGCATTTTGAGCAGGGTAGACCGTTTGGGCTTGGGTCTGATTGCGCCGCAAAAGAAAGAAGACTTCATCTGTTGCGGATACATCGGGTGGAGGCTGGGAATAGCTTAATCCAATGAAGAAGAAGGCCCCTATTAAAAGTTTTTTTATCATTGTTTTCAATATAATATTTAAACTTAAACCAAGGGCGCTAGGCGTTTGATTTAACTGGCCTTTGCAATGGCCTCTAAGTCGGCCTTGATCATGATTTCGACTAATTCCTTGAATTTAACTTTAGGCTCCCATCCCAATATTTTTTTGGCTTTTTCAGGGCTTCCAATCAATAGCTCAACTTCTGCGGGGCGATAGAATTTAGGATCGACCTCTACAATAATTTTCCCTGTATTTTTATCACGGCCTTTTTCGTTTTCATCTTTGCCTTCCCAAACAATGTCAAAGCCACAGTATTTAGCGGCGAGTTCTGTAAACTCTCGTACGGTGTGTTTTTCGCCTGTGGCAACTACATAATCATCGGCTTTTTCTTGTTGTAACATCATCCACATCATTTCTACGTAATCTTTGGCAAAGCCCCAATCCCGTTCGGAATCTAAGTTGCCTAGTCGCAAGGTCTCTTGTTGTCCATGCTTTACTTTCGCAAGGGACAAGGTGATTTTTCGGGTAACAAAATTCTCTCCTCGACGTGGGGATTCATGGTTAAAAAGAATTCCATTACTGGCGTGCATGCCGTAGGCTTCTCTGTAATTTTTGACAATCCAGAATCCATAGAGCTTGGCCACTCCATAAGGGGAGCGGGGGTAAAATGGGGTGGTTTCGGTTTGAGGAATTTCCACTACTTTTCCGTATAATTCAGAGGTGGAGGCTTGGTAAAACCGAGTATCCATCATTTTATTAATTCGCAAGCCTTCTAAAAGGCGTAAGACGCCAATTCCATCTACATCCCCTGTATATTCAGGGGTTTCAAAAGAAATTTGTACGTGGCTTTGAGCCGCTAAATTGTAAACTTCGGTGGGTTTTACCCTTGAGATAATGCCGTTAATACTACTTGAATCGGCTAAATCACCGTAATGTAATTCAAAAACTTTCCCTTCTTTTCTGGCTTGTGTGCGAATTTCATCAATTCTTCCCCTATTAAATAAAGAGGTTCGGCGGATTAAGCCATGCACTTCGTAGCCTTTTTCTAATAAAACATCTACTAAGTAGGATCCATCTTGTCCTGTGACACCTGTAATGAGGGCAATTTTTTTATCTGACATCTAAAACTCCTGATTTTCCTCTATAATAATATTTTTTTTCTTTTCCTTTTAAAAGAAAATAGGGAATTTTGAGAATATTTGGAAGAAAAATAATATTATAG
>CAZLBO010000259.1:0-4263 GCA_964557725.1 uncultured Bifidobacteriales bacterium
TGGCTCACTACACAAGAAAAATTTTAATGCATCCTTTCAGAAATGGATTGAAAATAATATTGAGGTTGATCTAGTAAGTATTGATTAAAAAGTATCTTTTTTGATCAAGGTTTGAACCAACCTTTGGTAATATTCGCTACTCAAGTAAAGACCTTTAATATGTCCAAATAATTCGGAACTCGTAGTCCATCTGGAAAAATCTCTGTGATGCAAGGCAAAAATGACTGGTACTGGAAGGCTAAGTTAGCGTACTTCTTTTAAGAAGAATTACGCTTTTTAAAGAAGCTGTGTGGCTCAAATATAGCCAAGCAGTGATTGCAAATAGTATAAATTAAGACAAACAATTAATAGAAGCTACCTCTCACCTCTACTGCTGACTTCCTCTTACCACTCTAGAAGCGTAAGTCTATACAACAAAGGTGTGGCTTGGTATAAACAAGGCCTCATGAGTAATTAGCTTATCCCCTTAAGATGAAGAGTAAAACAGCCACTACCCTTCGCAAGCATCAACATTTAATCCGTAAAATTAAACAAAACAGCCAAACCCACAACGACTACAGCCATGGCTCCAGTAATCCACCAACTAGCGGCTGAGCCCTCTTCCGCAGGCACAGGCTCCTTCGTTTTGACAACATTAGGCTTTGCTAGGTTCGTTTTTTCGGAAGGCAGCTTCCCTTCAATCGCCTTTAAGATAAGAGTATGAGTTAAAGCATCATTCTTTTGAACCGTTAAATGCTTACAGCTACTTTTATGTCCTGGAGCAGAAGCACAAATAGTATGTTTTCCTGGATTAACAGCCAATTTTTCAGAGCTACCTGTAGGCTCTCCATCAAGCTCCAAATATGAATTTTTAGGCTCTACACTCAATTGTAACCATGCAGCGTTTGCTTTTTCTAATTCTTCGGCTAATAGCCCAATACCCTCGAGTATCAAAGGATCTAGAGTACCTTGGCTCGTTTTTTTAAGGATTGATTCTGGTTCCTTTGTTGCTACATCAATGTATTTAAGTGTGAGGGTGTAAGTGTTGGCAATTTTGTTGAGCTCCAGAAGTACTAATTTATCAGCTTGCAAAAGAGTGGCTAATTCTAAAAAGCAACTTTTGGTTTTACAATCTTTTTGAGAGCGTTTAAAAAGCTTTAAACCCTCTTTCATTTCCTCTCGTTCCATCGGGCTAAAAATTCGTGTTCGGCCTTGGAGTTCCTCAATAAATTGCCGCGCCATGGATGAACGGTCTTTTTCCCGTACTTCCGTGGAGAGAACATCCATGACAAGCATTTTGGGGAGAAGAGAACTTCCTCCATATTCGACTTGGAATAACTTTTTGGTTTGACGAAAAAAAGCGAGGGTGGCATTACTCGCATAAGTATCTACTAAATGGGCTGCGGGGTCAATTTTGAGCATATTAATAAAGTACTCTTTGGCTAGAACCCTCTTTTTAGAATCAAGACTGTAGATTATGCCAAGATTTCGATAGATAAAGAGGCTGTCCTCTTCAGTAATTCGGTCTTCTCCCGTCAAAAACTCGACAAGGTGTTTTTCTGCTTTTTCAACATTTCCATTTTCTAACTCCTCCATAATAGTCTCTTGATCGACGACTTGTGAAAAAGAAGGGAAGGAAAAGACGCATAAGGCGATAAATAAAGTTTTTAGTGTTTTCATAGTGAGAAAAATAAAAATATTTTTGGAAGGATGCATTAAAGTTTTGATTTGAACTATTTTAGGGGGACATGAGAAAAGGTGTGGAGGACAGAATAAAAAAAGCAAAGTCAGAAAAATTAATGGTTAAGGCCAAATCCATGGCCCTACAGCTTCCCCCAGAAGGATTAAAGCTCCATTCGGGTGGTTTTTTGTCAGAAGTGGTGGTGAGTTATGAGTGTTTTGGAAAACTGAACGCTTCAAAAGATAATGTGATACTTGTTTGCACTCCTCTTACTATGGACGCTCATATTGCAGGTTGGTATTCTGAAGAGGATAAAGAGCCTGGTTGGTGGGATGAGATGATTGGGCCGAATAAGGCGATCAACACCGACAACTTCTTTGTCATCGGCTCTAATATATTAGGAGGGTGTGGGGGAACTACTGGTCCTTCATCGCTTGATCCTGCAACAGGAAGCCCTTATGGCTCGCATTTTCCAACCATCACGATTCAAGATATTGTTAAGGTTCAAAACTTATTAATAGAACAATTGGGTGTTCAAAGCTTGGCTGCCGTCATTGGAGGGAGTTTAGGAGGAATGCAAGCCTTAGAGTGGAGTATCGCATATCCCGATAAAGTTAAAAAGTGTATGTGTATTGCAGCCTCTACCCATTTGAGTCCACAGGCCTTGGGCTTTGAAATTGTGGGACGTAAAATTTTACTTAATGATAAAAATTATGCTCATGGGGATTATTACGACTTTCCCGATAGGCCTGATACGGGTTTAGCTTTTGCTCGGATGATAGGGCTTTTGACTTATTTGTCTCCTGCATCGATGCACCAAAAATTTTCTCGAAGTAAAGATGAGAGTGAAAGTACTGAGAAGTTTGAGACAGGATATGATGTTGAAAATTATTTGGACTATAATGCAAAAAAGTTTGTCAATCGGTTTGATGCAAATTCATATTTACATATTACCTATGCCATGGATACTTATAACCCTATTGAAACATACGGATCCATTGAAAAGGCATTCGAAAAATCTTCTTCCGAGTTTTTATTAGTTGCTCTTTCTTCTGATTGGTTGTTTCCTCCTTCAGAATCAAAAAGATTGTGCAAAACATTGTTAAATATAGGGAAAATTGCCTCTATTATTGAGTTAGATTCCCCTTATGGTCACGACGCCTTTTTGTTAGAAGTGGAATATTTGAAGCCTGTGATTCACTCGTTTCTTACAGAAGAATTAGAGACAAAGCAAGATAGAGTGGATAAAATAAATGCTTTGTCAACTGCCTTTGAGGACACTCCCCCTGAAGTCCCTGTATTGTTTAATTTGCTAGACGATTTTAAATATATTGAAAGTTTAATAGAGCCTAAAAGTCACATTTTAGATATTGGGTGTGGAGACGGAAAGCTGATAGATACTTTGTATCGATTAAGGGGAGCAACAGGGTATGGTATAGATATTAACCTAGAGTCTTTGGTTCATTGCTTATTCAAAAATGTACCCATAGTGCATGGTGATGTAGATGACGGTCTAAATTTATTTGGGGATCAATCATTTGATTATGCGGTACTTAATCAAACGATGCAAATGCTAAAAAAACCAGATTATGTACTAAAGGAAATGCTAAGAGTCGCTCAAAAAGGAATAGTTGTTTTTCCTAACTTTGCAAACATCAATAACCGATTGGCAATACTCTCACAAGGAGTGATGCCAATTTCAAAGGGTTTGCCCTATAACTGGTGGGAAAGCCCTAATATCCACTTATTTACTTATAAAGATTTTCAAGTTTTGTGCGAAAGTCTTAACATCCAAATAGAACAGTCTTTATTTATTACGAATTCATTTCTTTCTAAAGGCTTTTGTGCTTTGGGTTTTAATAATTTGGGGGCCGAACTGGTGATTGCAAAAATTTCTCGTTCTTCAGGGTATTGAACTTAAATGTGTTTCATTATAAAGACAAAGAAGGTAGGCTGAGTTGTTTAAGTTAAAGTTAAAAGTTCTTTCCTATGTAGGGCAAGTGTTACTTGTAGTCTTTTTGATGAATTGTCAGGAAAAGGGAGAACAGAAGGGCGTTGGGGATGTTGCTTATCACAAGAGTGAAAAGTATGTTGGTTCACAGGCCTGTGCTTCTTGTCATGAAAAGGCAACAGAGCATTGGAAGGGTTCTCACCATCAATTGGCCATGCAAGAGGCAAATGAAAAAAGCGTATTGGGAGATTTTAACCAAGCTCTTTTTGTTGAGCATGGGGACACCTCTCGCTTTTATAAAAAGGAGGGGATGTTTTTTGTAGAAACGATAGGGAGTGAGGGGAAAAAAGAAGAGTTTAAAGTGAAATATGCATTTGGACTAACTCCCTTACAGCAATATTTGATTGAGTTTCCTGGGGGAAGGCTTCAAGCTTTAACGATAGCATGGGATGTCCTTGAAGAAAAATGGTATGCGTTAAATCCTGATCAAAACTATCCACATGATGATTGGTTACATTGGACAAAGGGTGGTTTTAATTGGAATGGAATGTGTGCAGAATGCCATGTTACCAATCTAAAGAAAAATTACGATTCAGATAAAATGACATACCAGTCTAGTTATTCAGAAGGAAGTGTGAGCTGTGAGGCTTGT
>CAZLBO010000260.1:0-4233 GCA_964557725.1 uncultured Bifidobacteriales bacterium
TTACTCTAGGGCAACTCTTTTTAGCTACAACTAAAAACCAAAGACAACGGGTTTACCTTGCCAAGGGCATCTATGCCGAGCCTACCTTATATTACAAAGAAGGCAAATACCATCCTTTTGATTGGACTTATTATGATTACAGAAGCCATGAATATCTGACTTACTTCAACCAAGCGAGAAGCAAACTAGCCTATCAATTGAAAAATGGTCACCCCTATTCTTGTCGTAAAAATAGGGACTCCCACTAACCATTCAATCCATTTATAAAACGTCTTCGCCTGTTTCACCTGTTCTAATTCGAGTGGCCTCTTCAACAGAAAGAACAAAGACTTTACCATCCCCAATCTTTCCTGTTTTTCCGCTCTCCTCAATGGCTTTAACCACTTGAGTTGCCAAGGAATCTTTAACCACAATTTCTAACTTTACTTTAGGAATAAAGTCTGTGTGGTATTCACTGCCTCGATATAATTCTGTGTGACCTTTTTGGCGTCCAAAACCTTTTACTTCAGTAGCAGAAATACCATTGGCACCTACCTCCTGAACTGCTGATTTTACCTCGTCTAATTTAAAAGGCTTGATGTAAGCGATTATCATTTTCATTGTATACTCCTTTTGTCTGTTTTTGGTTAAATAAAATTTTCTTATCCTTTATATGTATTCACATCTAATTTGTATTTTTTAATAGCGTATCTTAATTGCCTAAGAGAAATTCCTAACGTGCGAGCCGCTAAGGTTTGAATCCCCACCGAATCACTCAAGGCTTTTCTAATGTTATCTTCTTTTATTGGTACTCTCTCATAAGGGGCACGTTGTCTCACGATGCGCCCTTCAAAAGAAGGATAGTTGACCCTTGCTTCTTCAGGAGGAGAATATCCATTTGACATCTGCCCTTCCGTGTTGATCAAGGGAGATAAAAGTGAAATGTCCGAGGCTTGTAATTCATTTTCTTTTGCTAAAATAGCACTTCTCTCAATTGTATTCTCTAATTCTCTCACGTTTCCTGGCCATGTATACTCTTCTAAAAAACGAATGGCATCCTTACTCAAAGATAAACTTTTAGAATATTTATTATTGAACTTTTTTAAAAAGTGAACTGCTAAAGGTAAAACATCCTCTTTGCGTGCTTTAAGCGAAGGCAAATAAACAGGCACCACCATTAAGCGGTAATACAAATCTTCTCTAAATTTTTTCTGTTGAACAGCTTCTTCTAAATTCACATTAGTCGCACAAATAATACGTACATCCGAGATTAATGTCTCATTAGAGCCTACTCTTTGGTAGGATTTTTCTTGAATCACTTGAAGTAATTTTGCTTGTAGGTCTAAAGACAAATCTCCAATTTCATCCAAGAAGATAGTCCCTCCCTCCGCAGCTTCAAAGCGACCGATTCTTTTAGAGATAGCCCCTGTAAAGGCTCCTTTTTCATGACCAAACAATTCACTTTCAATCAAGTTACTAGGGATAGCGGCACAGTTTACCATCACAAAAGCCCCTCGCTTTTTTTGGCTATTGTAATGAACCCCTTTGGCAATCAATGTCTTTCCCGTTCCACTCTCCCCCCTCAATAACACAGTTGCATCGGTATAAGAAACCTTCTTCATCATTTCAACCGTCGTATTCATGGAAGAAGAAGAAGAAATAAAATTATCTATTTCAAACTTCCCCTCAAGCTCTGCATGTAAATCGTCATTTTCTTTTCTTAATTTCTGATTTGTTTTCGCTACAAAATCGGCCAGTTTCAGGGTTTGCGAAAGAATGGAAGCTACAATTTTCATCACATTCACATCTTCATCTATCATGGTTCTAAAAGAAGTACGATAAGAGACCAATACTCCAATGGCAATTTGATTGACCAAAATAGGCACCCCAATAAAACCCACCACAGGGTTTTCTCTTAAAAGGCTACTTGGGATATAAAGGTCCGAGATATCGGAAGCATCTAACAAGGCAATAGGCATCCCTGATGAAAATATAGGTTTTACCACTGTACGCGTAATTTTAGGAAGCGCCTTTTCTAGCTCACCCTCTTCCCACCCCGTTCCGGCTTCTACATTAAATCCTGTTTTATCGCCATTAGGCATTAAAAGAGCACATTTTTCCAATTCCAAATTTTCACGAAGAGAAGCAAGAAACTGGTGCGCTAATTTTTTATAATCCAATGAAGAACTGATATGGCGACTAATATCAGTAAGAGCTGCAAGTGTTCTTGCTTGGTGTACCATTGAATCTTTCATACTTTTCCCTTATTAACAATTGTTAACAATTATTACATTTTATGACAATTAATTGCCACTTTTTTCGCTTTTGGTTTGTTTTGTCATTCTAAAATAACTTGAGCAATTACCAGTCCAATTTTTTATTTTCAGAAAAAATAAACTCTAAATACAGATTTATAATAAAGAAAACCTCTTTAACAAATGGAACGTAAAATGAAATTCAAAATAATTGCCCATAAAACAGTCCAAAATTCATCCTTTGAGGCACTCTGTTATGTCGCCGATCCCGTTTCAGTCTCCAAAGAGCCTAAAGACTTTAAGCACTTTCCCCAAAGTGTTCTCACAACCTTTGAATCCTTTAAAAAGAAAAAGTTACTGGATAGTACCGAAATCACTTCTTCAAAAACAAATACCCTCATTACTTGCCCCCTTCCCCAAAAAAAAGGGCTTAATGAGGATGAACAATTTCGCCTAGCTGGCACTACACTTTATCAAACCTGTACAAATCGATCGATTAAAAAGGTTCTTTTAGAGGCCAACTATTTAACCTTAAATCAAATTAAGGCCTTGGTAGAAGGGTTCTCCATACACTCTTACACCTTCAACAAATACAAATCAGCCCCTAAAGCCAGCAAAAAATTAGAAGTCACTTTCAGTTGCCCTGAAGAATTAGTCAAAAATGGCAATGCTTTACTCAAAGAAGCCCAAATCATCTTAAATAACATCGCCCTTTGCCGTGACTTAGTCAATGAACCAGGAGAAAACTTAAACCCTCAAAGCTACGCGGAAAGAGTTTCTGAACTCGCCAAAACCCACAACCTTTCTCTTAAAATAAGAGGCGAAAAGGAGTTAGAAAAAGATGGGTTCACAGGGCTACTTGCCGTAGGCAAAGGTTCTCAAATTTCTCCCCGTTTACTCACCCTTTCTTACGACAACCAAGAGGCTAACCCAAAGAAAGAAGGCAATACAGAGCTTCCGCACCTTGTGTTATTGGGAAAAGGCGTCACCTTTGATACAGGAGGCATTAGCCTTAAACCTGGGGGAAGCATGTGGGAAATGAAATGCGACATGGCAGGATCCGCCACGGTTTTATGTGCTTTATTGGCTATTTCTCAACTCAAACTAAAAGTAAAAGTAACGGCTATTCTTGCCTTAGCAGAAAACCGACCTGGCCTAGCTGCGATTCTCCCTGGAGACATCTTTAAAGCCAAAAACGGAAAGACCATCATGGTCGAAAATACCGATGCCGAAGGCCGATTAGTTTTAACCGATGGATTAGCGGAAGCAGGAGAAGTTAAAGCCACTCACATTATTGATGTTGCCACTCTAACAGGTGCCATTGTCAGAGCTTTGGGTACTTCCATTGCTGGCCTCTTTGCGAATGAGGATGATTTTGCGGATCAAATCAAGCAACATGGTGCTTCCAATGGCGAAAAATTTTGGCAAATGCCTTTAGAAGCAGAATACCGTCCTCATATTGAAGACACCGTAGCCGATATTAAAAACTTAGGAAAACCTGAGGGAGGGGCTATTTCCGCAGCCCTTTTTCTTCAGGAGTTTGTTCCTGCTAAAACGACATGGGCACATTTAGATATTGCTGCGACAGCTTTTATCACTAGCCCTTGGAAGTATTTTACTCCAGGTGCTACAGGGTGGGGAGTTAAAACACTTATAGAAACAGCCCGTTCATTTGAATAAGGGCTATTTTAACTGTTCTAACTCTTTGACTAATTTTTCAAGTTTTTCAACTTCGGCTTTGGCTTCTTCTAGCTCTTTTTTTACTAAAGAGCTTTCTTTCTCTTGAGCTGAGGTTAGCTTTTTAGGGCGCCACCGCCGTTCTTTTGCAAGCAACTTTTTTTGATGGATGAGCTTTTCAACTAAGCTTTCGATAAAGCTTAGTTGAAATTTATACATTTCATTTTGAAGCTTCTTTTTACCCCGCTTTATACCCTTATTGACGTCCTTATATTCGCTACTATTAACGCCCTCTACCACTAATAGCATGGAACGCCAGTAT
>CAZLBO010000261.1:0-4230 GCA_964557725.1 uncultured Bifidobacteriales bacterium
ATATTTGCAAGTATTAGAGAGATAACCATTAAGGAGCTAAAAGAAGCAAGTTCCACAGAAGATGTCTCCACAATAGAATTTGTTTATCATGAAATATTTTTAAATGGAATTAAAATGTTGATTTGCGAAGGGATTATGAGCGATGGAAAGTTGTTTAAAGAATTTACAAAACAAATTGAAGATTCTGAACAGGTTGTTTTGGATTTCACTAATTTAAATTTTATTGAATTAAATTGTTTGAATGCTTTTAGTGATTTTTGTTCAAACACGAAAGTATATATTTATGGCGTGAATGAAGTTCTAGAAGATGAGTTTCGCTTTTTTGAAGTAAGACATAAGTTTACTCAAGCCAATAGTTTAAAGGAAATCATAAAAAATTTATAAATTGATAATTTCTTAACCCTTAAATTTTGTGTTAACGATGTCATTTGGGGGGATTCAGCAATAGGTTGTTGTCTTACAGTAGGAGAGACTCAAAAAACTAAAAGTTGCGAAACAGATATTTAATTATATTCTACAGGCTATTTTGTTTTAGGTTGTGGATGATAAAGTTAATTGTCCAGTTTGATTGAGGGTAAGATTGGATCAAAGTATTAAAATTGATTTGTTTAATGCTGTAGTGTTTAGCAAAAACCAGTTGGAAGGTGTTTTTGACCATCTTGAACCAATGTGTTTGGTGGATAAAGAACTTAAGATAATTCGTTTAAATAGAGCCTTAGTCACCTTTATTTCTAAAACGTATAAGGATTGTTTAGAACGAAAAATAGAAGATGCTTTTTCGGACTGGGATTATGATTTGATTGTTTCAAACATCAAATTAGCTTTTTCTTACCGTCGATCTATTCAAGTTAATGATTATTCTATTATTGAAAATGGAAAAAAAGGATGGTATGAAATCACTTTTTATCCTGTGATTAATGAAGATAAAAGTGTGGATGAATGTGTCGTTTATTTTAAAAACGTCACAGAATTATTTTTAACTAAAAAAATACTATACCAACAATATAAAAAGCTAGAGGAACAACAGCTAACGGTTGAGAAGCAGCATATTAAGCTGTTAGAAACAAAAAATGCTTTAGACAAAGTTTATCAGTCATTAAAAGAAGAATCTAAAGTAGCAAGAGATGTTCAACAAGGAATTATGCCTACGGAATTACCTGAGATAAGGGGTGTGGGCTTCTCCTCTTCTTATGAGCCTATTAGTGATGTGGGGGGAGATATTTTTGACATACTTGAGCTGTCTCCGAGTAAAATAGGGGTATTTATAGGAGATGTTTCGGGGCATGGCCTGCCTGCTGCTTTTGTTGGAGCAATGGTTAAAATGGCTCTTATTGACCATGCGAAAGAAGAAGTCTCTCCCAAAGAGTTATTTACAACTATAAATGATAGTTTGTGTCAAAATCTTAAATCAGGCCATTACTTAACAGCCTTTTACGGTGTTTATGATTTACAAACACAAGTGTTACATTATGGAAAAGCAAGTCATCCACAGCCATTGTTAATCCGAAAGAATGGGGATGTGCTTAAACTGGATACTCATGGCATGTTCTTGGGTTTATTAGAAGAACCAGAATATGAAGAAAAAGAAATCCAACTGAATCAAGGGGATAGAATTTATTTCTTCACAGATGGATATTTTGAGATTAAAGGAGAGAGCGGAAAGCGTTTAATGTATGACGAACTATGTGAAATGCTGATTAGATTAAATCACTTGTCTTTAGATGAAGTGCATCAAAAGTTAATTGTACAATTAGGTGAGTTTATCGGAAAAGCAAGTTTGCATGATGATAGAACCTTTTTGGCGATGGAAATCACAGGCCCAAGAGAACAATATGCCTTAGATTTTTTTACTTCCAAAGACCTTGAGGATAAAAAGGGAATAGATCGTAAAGAAAAGTAAAAAGAGAGTCCCTAAGCATAAGGCCGCATAAAGGAAGTGAGAGTTGATGAACCCTAACAGAATAATTCCGAGTGCAATCATATCCTTTTTAAAGATCTTAAAAGTGAGTGTTAAATAATTAAGAGGAAGCTCTCGTTCATTTTTTTCGCCGACATCTTCTAGACTGTCCACAAAGCGATGAATATTGAGAGGAAGCTGGTTCATTTTGAGGTATCCATAGATAAGAAGGAGGCTGATGGTGATACAAGCAAGTGATAAAATATTAGGAATCATCAATCCATTTCCTAAAACGGATCTTTCGTATTCATAGAAGATAAAAATAAACCAAAGAAAACCTAAAACAACAGGCGGAAAGGGGATGAGGTGGGTGTAGCTATTTTTTTTCTGTTCTCTTTTTTCTAGGTAATTTATCGTGGTATCTAGCAACACGTAAAGGAGTAGAAAAATAAAGCTTAAAGGCTTCCATGGGCTGATCCATAAAAAGAAAGGGGACAAGAACCCTAGAATAATGGTAAATAGGCAAAAGGGATTGAGGCGAATGCTTTTTGCATAAACCTTTTGAGCTAGTCCATCGGCTAATTTTTCAAAACTCTTAAAAAAAGAGGAGGTGTGGGTCATAAAACTCCTATTTACTATGGGCTTAATCTACTTTTTATCTTCTTCATACAGGAAAAAAAAGGGTGTAAATTCTCATTGGAATTTGTAGTGAACTTAAACTACCTTAGAAGCCATGATAGAGGGTGTAAAATTAGCGATTCTGGGTATGACCACTGTATACCTTTTCTTATTACTTCTTTTGTTGTTAATGAAGGTTTCGGCATTATTATTAAAACCAACAGAAGAAAATGTTCTTTTTGAAGCTAATAGCTCTTTTGCTAAAAAAGTAGCGGCTATTACGATAGCAGTTAAAGAATATGAAAATGAAGCTTCGTAGTCACAACTAAATAGAGGGAGATAGCGATTTTCGCTATCAAATAAAGTGAGATAAAAAATGAAAAAAATTGATTTTATGGACACGTCATTTAGAGATGGTTTTCAATCTTGCTACGGAGCAAGAGTACTTACTCAAGACTTTTTACCAGCCTTAGAAGCTTCTGTTGAAGCGGGAATCACTCATTTTGAAGCAGGGGGAGGAGCGCGTTTTCAATCTCTTTTCTTTTACTGCGGTGAGTCAGCCTTTGATATGATGGATACTTTTCGTCAAACGGTAGGACCAGAGGCAAATTTACAGACCCTAGCAAGGGGTATTTCTGTAGTCGCTTTGAGTGCGCAGCCACGAGATGTGATTAACCTTCACGCTCAAATGTTTAAGAAACATGGAATGACAACGATTAGAAACTTTGACGCACTTAATGATGTTCGAAATTTAAAGTACAGCGGAAAGTGTATTACCGATGCAGGTTTGAATCATGAAGTAGTGATCAGTTTAATGGATTTACCTCCCGGTTGCGAAGGGGCTCATGACGCTGCTTTTTATATGAAGGTTTTACGAGAAATATTAGATGCCGACATTCCTTATACTTCCATTGCTTTTAAAGATGCCTCTGGTACAGCAAACCCCAGTAAAGTTTATGACACCATTAAACAAGCTCGCAAATTATTAGGAGATAAAGTAAGAATTAGTTGTCATACACATGATACAGCAGGTGTAGGAATTTCTCAGTATTTGGCTGCAATTAATGCAGGGGCAGATCAGGTGGATCTCAGTAAGAGTCCTGTTTCGGGAGGCACGTGTCAACCCGATATCATTTCTATGTGGCATGCACTCAAAGGCTCGGGTTATACCTTGGATGTGGACATCAATAAAATTTTAAAAGCAGAAGAAGTTTTTGAAGAGTGTATGAAGGATTACTTCACGCCTCCAGAAGCCAAACAAATTTCTTCTCGCATTCCTTTGTCTCCTATGCCTGGGGGAGCCTTAACGGCAAACACTATGATGATGCGAGATACAGGCACGCTTCACCTTTATCCAGAGGTCATTAAAGCAATGTCCGAATGTGTGGCAAAAGGTGGGTATGGAACAAGTGTGACTCCCGTTTCTCAATTTTACTTTCAACAGGCTTACGCAAATGTGACTCAAGGCCCTTGGAAAAAAATAACAGATGGATATGGAAAAATGGTTTTGGGTTATTTTGGAAGAACCCCTGTGACACCAGATGCAGAAGTGGTGAAAATTGCTTCTGAGCAATTAGAATTACCTGTTATTTCTCATGATCCTGTGGATGATTTAAAACCTGGAATTCCTAAAGCGAAAAAAATATTAGAAGAAAATAACCTAGAAGTTTCAGAAGAAAATATTTTTATTGTGGCTTCCTGTGAGGGAAAAGGAG
>CAZLBO010000262.1:0-4211 GCA_964557725.1 uncultured Bifidobacteriales bacterium
GACCCTGGAGCTATCTATAAAGGAGTTCAAGAGAAAGACGTAACTCTTGATGTTTCAATCTATTTACAAAAATATTTAAAGAAAAAAGGATATCGAGTTTTACTCACAAGAAAAAAAGACCGAACCCTACAGCTCAAAGAGAGACCCACCTATGCGACTAAAAACAAAGGGGATCTTTTTATTAGCCTTCATTGCAACTCTATTGGAGGCAAGCCTAAACGGTTAAAAAAAATTCAGGGTTATGTCGCCTATATTTTAAGAGCAGGTAAAAGTGAAGAGGATAAAGCCTTAGCAAGAAGAGAGAATCAGGCCATACGACAAACCACCCAAAAAAAGGGCGGAAAAAAAACCAAAAACCAGATTTCACCCGTGGAGTGGATTCTCCTCGAACACGAACTCAACCTTTATAGCCATCAAAGTGAACGATTGGCAGAAACCATTGTTCAATCTTTTAAAGGGGGGAAAATCAAAAAACACCGTACAGGAGCCCACCAAGCTGGTTTCTTTGTTTTAGTCGGTGCTTTTATGCCTGCGGTTTTATTTGAAATAGGTTTTATCACCAATGAAAAAGATAGAGCTTACATGACAAAAACCTCAGGAAAAAAGGATATCGCCCACCGCTTAGCCACTGCTGTGGATAGCTTCTTCAAAAATGACATTCATTAAAAACAAGCTTAACCTTGCCTAGATAACCCTCAAAATTTAGGTTTAAGGCCTCTATTTTAACCATCTTAACCTTTTTAGGGGGAAGCATGTCTGGACACTCGAAATGGGCAACCACTAAACGCAAAAAAGCACGCATCGATGGAGCGCGTGCCAAGGTATTTAACCGAATCATTCGTGAATTAACCGTTGCCGCTAAAATGGGTGGCTCTGATTTAAGCTCGAATACAAGGCTAAGAACTGGTGTTTTAAAAGCCAAGGCTGCAAATATGCCTGCAAAAAATATCGACTCAGCCATTGCCAAAGGTGCCAATGAGCTAGAGGGCGTTACCTATTTTGAACCTCTTTACGAGGGCTATGGCGCAGGTGGAATTTCTATTTTAGTAGAATGCCTTACAGATAATAAAACTCGAACCGTTGCCAACATACGCCATATTTTTAGTCGTATGGGGGGAAACATGGGAGAATCGGGCTCTGTAGCTTGGATGTTTAAATCCCTTGGAGTCATTACTTTACTCAAAGATCAAATTGAAGAAGAAGCCTTAATGGATCTCGTTTTAGATGCAGGGGTCGAAGACATCACTTCTGATGAAGACGAATTTACCCTCACCATGGCCCCAGAAAGCTTTCTTACAGTTATGGAAGTACTAGAAAAGAGTAACCTCAACACCTCCTCCAGTGAATTGGCTAAAATTCCCGATACCAAAATGGATTTAGTAGGAGAAGAAGCCGCCAAAGCCATTCGTTTATTAGAAGCGTTGGATGATGATGATGATGTGCAAAATGTTTTTACTAATGGTGAGTTCCCTGAGCCTGAAGAAAAAGGCGATGATTCTTGATCATAGCAGGCATTGATCCTGGATCCAATGTAACCGGTTACTCTTTTATTAAGATAAATGAAAGAGATCAGAACCGCCCACAAGTTCTCGAATACGGTGTGATTCGCTCACGCCCTAAGGAGAGCCTTCCTCAAAAATTAGATCGTATTCACCAAACCCTCACCCACCTCTTTTCCCAATATCAACCCTCTCATATGGCACTCGAAAGTGCCTTTGTCGCCAAGTTTCCTCAAGCTGCCCTTATTTTGGGACATACAAGAGGAGCAATTATGGTCGCAGCCATGGCTTTGCAAATTGAAATTTTTGAATATGAGCCTCGCCTAATCAAAAAAGCCTCAACAGGATCTGGAGCAGCCTCCAAGGACCAAGTTGCCGAAATGGTTCAAAAACACTATCAATTAAAGTCTATTCCCACCCCTAGTGATGCTGCAGATGCTTTAGCCATTGCCTATTGTCACTTACTTCACGCACGATTAATTTAGCTTAAATACCCTGTTTTTTAAAAACTGGTTCTTTTTTCATTAAAATGCTTTCTTTATGTTTGTATAATGTCCTTAAGATAAGAGCCTTTGAGTGAGTAAAAAAGTTTAATGAGTTCAGATAAAAACGAATTGCCCAATACAAAAGAATCCGCTTTAGAGCAGGCAAAGGAATTCGAGGTTTCAGAAAACCTATTAAAAATATTAAATGCTGTCCCTGCCCCTATCTTTATAAAAAATGAAAATCACCGTTTAGTCTTTATGAATGACGCCCATTGCGAATTAATCAAAGGCACCCGAAAAGAAATGCTGGGGAAAAACGATCGTGATTTATTTTCTGAAGAAGAAGCAAATGTTTTTATCGAGATGGATAACAAAGTTCTTACCTCAGGTATAGAGAATATTAACGAAGAAACTATTTGTGATAGCAATGACAACGTAAGTACTAAATCCACAAAAAAAACACTCCTCATCGATTCTCAAGGCCGAAGGTATGTTTTAGGAATCGTACACGATGTTACCGATAGAAAGCTCCGAGAGTATTACTTAGAAAACCTCTCCTTAACGGATGACTTAACAGGACTCTACAACCGCCGTGGACTCTCGGCTGCTACGGGTGAATTAATCAAAACTGCCATTCGGCAAAAAAAACCAGCACTTTGCATCTTTGCCGATATTGATGGGTTAAAGGTTGTCAATGATAAATTTGGTCATGAAGAAGGTGACCGATTAATTATTGCCGCCGCAAGAATTATTGAAGAATGCTTTAGAGATTCAGATGCTTGTGGCAGAATTGGTGGAGATGAGTTTGTTGTTTACGCACAAGAGGTAGAAGAAGGCGAAGTCGCTGGCATGATGAATAAAATTAAAGACTGTCTTGTTAAATTTAACAAAAGTGATCTACTTCAATCTCCCCTCTCCCTTAGCCTTGGCTATTCTTGCCTTGACCCTGATTATCCCGTTTCTATGGAAACTTTAATTGATAAGGCAGATAAAGGCATGTATAGAGAAAAGAAAAGAAGAAAAAAGAATCTTCAATAAAAACCTCATCCGCTTACTCTAATTACCTATTTATTTCTATTTCGTTAACAAAAATTTTACCATTGACACCGTAATAGTTTGTTGATTTTTTATCCATTCCATAAAACAACAACTTACCATTTTTTACAAATGGAAAGGAAGCCTTTCTTTTTAACAAGCGTTTTGCCTTTACCCCTGTCAATTTATTTCTTTGTTGCTTAAACATCCATCCAACAAATAAAGGATTGTCATATCCTTTTCCTTCATCCCTCCAAGCAGCAACGTGTCCAGCTTTGTCATATTCAGAGTAGATTAGCGTAGCGGTATCGAGTCCTTTTACAATCGCAGAATCACTCAAGCCTGTACAGTCCTTACTTCTATTACAATGGGTATAAAGAGTCTTCTTTCCAATATCTTCTAAAGCATAAACAATATCCCTCGACCCCTTTACAGGAATGGCTTTATCTGCCGTTCCGTGAGTCGTCCAAATAGGCAAGTCTTTGAGTAACATTGCCTTTGTCGGATCCGCAGAGCCCGCCATAGCCCCTATGGCCGCAAACTTATCAGGATAGCGCATGGCTAAATCCCAAGTCCCAAATCCCCCCATAGACAAACCCGTCAAATAAATTCGATTGGTATCAATAGGATAGTTCTTCACTACAAAATCAAGAATTTCCATCACAGACTTTAAGCCCTCGGATATAGGTGTCGAGTCTAAACTATAAGAACCAAACTTCCAATGACGATTGACCCAACGACCACTAAACTTTTTTCGTGGAGAAACAATAAAACAAGGGTGTTTTTGTTGATTACTGTCCCTTGCCCATACATAAGCCAAGGGTTGCTTTCTTATTTGTGCCCAGTTCGTTTTATCATCCCCTGCCCCATGCAATGTTAAAACTAAAGGGTACTTCTCTGTGGGAGAAGTCACTTCTGGAGTAAAGAAGCGGTAATCCATGGTTCCCTTTACATATTGGTAATTCTTTAACTCAAATTTTTCTGTGATTAGCGAATCCTCGGGGCTTAATTGTGCGATGGTAATATGAGGGATCAAAACCAGAAAAAAGAAGAGTGCTATGATAATTCCTAGATTTGGTTTTTTTTCTAATAATGACAAAATAATCTCCACGACAGTTTATGTAATTATCAATATACCCCAAAAATCAAAATATGTAAGATAGCTCCTAGACTTTATTTTAAAAAAAATGTA
>CAZLBO010000263.1:0-4188 GCA_964557725.1 uncultured Bifidobacteriales bacterium
TTGGCTTTCTTCCTTAGGTTTTAACCGCTACCCCCAACTCCTTCATCTCTTTCAAGGCAAAATGAGCCTCATTGGCCCCAAGGCCGAAAGCCGAGAGATAGCCCAATCTTTTAGCCATACCCAGGCTTACAAATTTAACATCAAGCCAGGTATCTTTGGAATTTGGGACTTTACCACCCCCCGCTCTATTCACAATCAATCACAAAGCAAAGATTTTGATTTTTATTACATTCGAAATCAAAATTTTATTTTTGACTCTATTATCTTAGTCAAAGTTTGTTTTCACTTTCTTTGGCAATCCACTTTTGTTCGAAAAGGCTCTTAATCTAAAATGAACACTCAAACAAACCCCTCCTTCTTTCTTATTCTCTTTTTGTCCTTCTTTTTTATAGAGCTACTTCTCAACTTTTTTCTAGACTTTCTCAACCAAAAATCTATTCTAGCGCACCCTTCTCTTCCCTCTTTCTTCAAAGATAAAATGTCCATTGATGTTTATAAAAAAACACAAGAATATACGAGCACCAAACTTTCTTTCAACAAATGGAATCTACTCTTCTCCAGCTTCATCACTCTCATTGTATTGTTTTCTGGCCTCCTCCCTTGGTTCGAGGATTTATTAACCTCTTTCCATCTCAACCCTATACTTCACGGGTCTTTATTTTTAGTCACTCTTTTACTTTTTGTCAGCTTGCTTAACATCCCTTTGGGAGTTTACAATACCTTTGTTATTGAGGGCCGTTTTGGTTTTAACAAGATGACATTTAAACTTTACATTCAGGATACACTCAAATCAGCTTTGTTAGGCTTTCTTATCGGCGTTCCTTTTTTAGCTGTTTTTTTATGGTTTTTAAATTTTACAGGAAACAACTGGTGGGGCTGGGCTTTTCTCTTTATGACGTCCTTTCAGCTTCTGATGCTCGTCCTTTACCCCACCTTTATCGCTCCTTTATTTAATAAATTTAAACCTTTAGACGAGGGCGTTTTAAAAGAGGAACTCTTAACTCTCGCAAAAAAAACAGACTTCACTACATCTGGCCTCTTTGTTATGGATGGAAGCAAAAGAAGCTCTCACTCTAACGCCTACTTTACAGGCTTTGGAAAAATGCGAAGAATTGTTTTGTTTGATACCTTAATTGAGCAAATGAGTTTAGATGAATTAAAAAGCATTCTATGTCATGAAATTGGCCACTACAAGCGAGGACACATCTACAAGATGTTGTTTTTTAGTTTGGCTTTTCAGGGGGTTGGGTTGTTTATTCTTTCCCTCGCTATTAAATGGCAGCCTCTTTATACCGCTTTTGGTTTTGAAAAAAACCCTGAATCATTAAAGCACGTTGGTCTGTTTTTATTTATGACAACCTTCTCAACTTTTACCTTTTTCCTTGGGCCCTTAATGAATTACCGCTCTCGTAAACATGAGTTTGAAGCTGATGCTTTTGCTATAGAGAACACGGAAAGCCCCAAGCATATGGAAACCGCTTTGCTAAAGCTTGCTGAGAAGAATTTAAGCAACCTTACTCCTCACCCTTGGTATAGTGCTTTTCACTATTCTCACCCCAGTATCTACGAACGAATTAAGGCTTTTAAATAAAAAAAAAGCCTATTCGCTAATACTCTTATTCTCCTCAGAAAGTCTTTTTCTCGCCCCTGCAATAAAGGATCGGCTTTCTTTTTCTAAGAACCGTGCGATTCCTTTTTTTCTCCATCGAAAACGCATTCCGTTACAGTAAATCTCGTGGCAAAGCTTAAGGCCGCCTTCCTTATCCTCTACTAATCGAAAAACAAACTCCTTGTTCCACCACCAAGCTCCCACTGATGAAACCTCTTCAAGGCCAAGGTATTTGTTTTCTACAACCGTACCCACTTTTACTGTACGAACCTTTTTCCCTTCTCCTGCTAGTTTTAAGGTCATCTTTAAAAGGTTTCCGCTCTTTATTTTTCCACTACATTTTAAGATATAGTTTAACCAATCAGGATAACTCTCAAAATCAATCAACACCTTCCAAACATCCGCTTTATTTGCGGTTTTTTCTGTTATTTTTAATATGCCTTCTTTTTTCATCACTATTAATTTAATCAATTTATTGTAAGTTTAGATTATGAATAAGAAACAAATCTTTTTTAATTGGTTAAAACTACGGCTTTCAAATGAGGCGCTTTTATGGTTAGAAGCAAAAAGCACTCTTCTAAGCCAACAACCCAAAGACAATGATGTCTTTATCGCCTTCAGTGCTGCCATTAGATATTCTGGTAAGTCGGCACTCGTTCTTTCTCCAGAGGAAGAAGCAGAGGCACAAACAATTTTACCCCTGTGGTCACCAAGAGGGTGGAGCCTTGATGAGATAAGCAGAGTCTACCTACTCCTCTCATTAAATAGCCAAAACAAAAAAGCCTTCTCAACTATACTCGATAAATTATTTCAATCTGCAGACATGCGTGAGTGCGCCACACTCATTAAAGCCATATCCATATTACCCCACCCAGAGGTTCATTATCAAAGGGCAAGAGAAGCAACACGAACAAATATGAAAAATGTTTTTGAAGCTTTAACTCATTACAACCCTTACCCTGCGGAGCATTTTAATGAGGATTCTTGGAATCAAATGATACTCAAAGGATTATTTATAGAGTCCCCTTTATATCCCATCATAGGGCTTGATCGTCGTGCAAATAAAAACCTAATGATGATGCTTCTTGATTACGCCCGAGAACGCTGGGCTGCAAGCCGATCCATTAGCCCTGAGCTATGGCGCGGTGTCACTCCAACAGCAAATGAAGATCAATTAGAAAGCTTAAATAAAGCGATACACACAACAGACTCTTTTGAACAAAAAGGTGTTGCTTTGTCTTTGTATGCAGCTAAAAACAAAGAGGTAAAAGGTTTATTAAAACCCTTTCCCCAATTAATAAAATCTATTGAATCGGGTAATCTTACATGGGAGCGACTCATCACCTCCGCAAAGGGTTAATCTCCTACAAAACTCTCATACAAAGCATTAATTGCTTTTTCAAAGTCTTTTCGCTCAACCCCAACAATAATATTTAATTCCGATGAACCTTGATCTATGATCTTTACATTAACACCAGCATCCCTTAGCGCACAAAATAGTTTGGCAGCAACACCTACATTTTTTTGCATCCCTTCGCCCACTGTTGCAATAAGAGAAAGATCACTTGAAACTTTAATACTGTCTGGGTTTAAATCATTACTAATATCTTGACAAATAACATCTGCCTTATTCTTTAGTTCCTCATCTAAAACAACAACATTCATTGAATCAATTCCCGTAGGAGAATGTTCATAGCTAACCCCATGCTTTTCAAAAACTCCAAGCACTCGCCTTCCAAAACCCCTTTCTCTATTCATCATACTTTTTTCAATATTAAATACAGAAGCGTTCTTCTTTCCCGCTATTCCTGCAATTGAGTCTTTTTGAGGTTTTGATTCTGCAAAAATCCGCGTTCCTATTTCTTTAGGCGCATTGGTGTTTTTTATCTGTATCGGAATTCCTGCCTCTTTAACAGGCGCAATCGCTTGATCATGAAAGACTTGTGCCCCCATATAAGCCAGCTCTGTTACCTCTCGATAACTAATCTCTCTAATTGGCTGAGGGTTTTTTACGATTCTTGGATCTGCCATGAGCAAACCAGGAACATCCGTCCAGTTCTCATATACCTCTGCTCCAATCGCCTTAGCTACAATCGCACCCGAAATATCGGATCCGCCACGACTAAAAGTCTTAATATTTCCTTTTTTATCTGCACCATAAAAACCTGGCATCACAAATAGTTTATCAGAATCCGCAAGTTTTTCTTTCAATGCCATATAAGTCTTTGGATCGACATTGCCTTCTTCTGTTATAAAAAGAACTTTTCTGGGGTCAATAAACTCAGCCCCCAAATAACTCGCCATAAGTAAACCACACAGATACTCTCCACGAGATGCGACAAAGTCAATCGAACTTCCCTCTTCAAGCGAGATCTTTACTTTGTTTAAAGCTTCTGCCATCTGACAATCCATGCCTAAGCCTTCTTCAATTTTAAGATACTTTTCGGAAAGCTCTAAAAACTCTACCTCATACTCTTTTCCTGCTCTTACTCGCTCCAAACACCGATACAACAAATCGGTGACCTTTCTCTCTTTGGGGTTTGACCGTCCAGGGGCGGAGGGGATAATTATCTTTCTCA
>CAZLBO010000264.1:0-4174 GCA_964557725.1 uncultured Bifidobacteriales bacterium
TAAGCAGCTTACGGGCAGCAAAAGCAGTTGAGTATGCCATTTTAAATGGGTTTAGTTTAGGTGAAGCTAAATTGGAATTAAAATAAATGGGTGTAATAAAAAAACACTATAAAGAGAAAAGTATTTTTTTCGGGGTAATCGCTATTGTTTTAATGGGTTGCTTTATAGAAGGAGAAGAAAACACAGAAGCAAAAGAAAATACCATAGGGGTAACAGTGGTAGATCCCGATAGCATTTTTGGCTATCCACCCATGAATATCCCTGCCAATAACCTTTTGACAAAAGAGGGCGTTGCATTGGGTCGAATGTTATTTTACGACCCGATTCTTTCAAAAGACAGCACTCAGTCGTGTGCGGGGTGTCATGCACAGAAGTTTGGATTTAGTGATAATGGAAAGCAGTTTAGTACGGGTGTGGATGGCTCAAAAGGGGGGATGAACGCACCTATTATTGTTAATCCTGGTTGGAATAAAGAGAATTTTTGGGATGGAAGAGCTGTTTCTCTCGAAGCACAAGCCTTAGGGCCTGTGACAAACCCAATAGAAATGGCGTCTCCCTCGTGGAGTGTTGTAGTAGAAAAAATAAAGACGCATTCTCAATATCCTGACTTATTTAAAAAGGCCTTTGGTGAGGTGGTGATTGATTCCATTTTAGTTGTAAAAGCGATTGCACAGTTTGAAAGAACTTTTGTTTCTCGAAATTCAAAGTTTGATAGAAATTTGCGAGGAGAGTACACTTTTACGGAGGAAGAAAAAAAAGGTTTTTTTGCCTTTTTTGAAGAGACAAAAGGGGATTGTTTTCACTGTCATGTAGAGAATACTTATTATGATAATAGTTATCATAATAATGGAATTGATTCTGTGACGGCTTATGGCACTGGTTTAGGGGGGGTGACAGGGGATACATTGGACGATGGAAAGTGGAAAACCCCTACACTCAGAAATGTGGAATATTCGGCTCCCTATATGCACGATGGACGTTTTAAAACCCTAGAAGAAGTATTAGATCACTATTCCGAAGGGGTTAAAATTTCTCGGAATGTGGATCCCTTAATTACCAAAAGATACATTGGAAAAAACCCTAAGATAACAGAAGAAGATAAACGTTTAATTATTATTTTTCTCAAAACACTTTCGGATTCTGACTTTGTGAATAACAAGGAGTTAAGCAACCCTTTTAAGTAGTTGCTTTTTTAGTTTCTCAAAAAAGGGGTTCTATTCAATGATTAATTTGTGTTGTTGTCGTTTATAATTACTGATGAGTTCAACTAGATAAACTCCTTTCGCTACTTTTAAATCAAAGGAATAAGATTTTCCGTTGAGATTGGCTTTTTGGTAAACAACGGCTCCCTTTAGGTTAACTATTTTAAGGCTGACATTCGTCATGCCGCCTAATAGGATGTTTACCTTGCTTCGAGTGGGATTAGGGAAGAGGCTTGCTTTGTGAAGAGAAGGGGAAGAGGCGGTTGTAACGATTACTGTTTTAGGAATGAGTTTTTGAATAAATATATCTTGGTTCCGAACGGAAGTTAAATTAAACGTGTCTGATCCAAAATCAAAATCGATAGTGTGTGTAAAAGTACCTATCGTATAGAGATTACCTTCTTTATCCATAGTGAGAGAGAAGCCTTCGTCTATGGCAGAATCGCCTAGTTGCTCGACCCAAATTAAATTGCCATTTGTATCGAGCTTTTGAAGAAAGAAGTCCTTTGCTCCCGCAGAAATTAAATTCATCGTATCCACTCCAGGATCAAAATCAACAGTATCGGAAAAATAACCAGTGGTATAGATTTCGCCTTTTGCATCTATGATAATGGATTTACCAAGGTTATTACTAGTGGAGATTCCTGTTTGTTTTTTGGAAGAACCTCCCATTTGTTTGACCCAAATTAAGGTGCCCTTGGCATCTAGTTTTTGAACAAAGATATCGTCTTTTCCAAGAGAGGCTATACGAGTACCTTTTGAACCAAAGTTAAACTCTGCTGAGTTTTGAAAATAACCTGTGGTATAGACGTTTCCTTGATTGTCTATTGCAGTAGAATAGGCTATGTCATTTGCGGAGCCTGCTATTTGTTTAACCCATACTAAAGCACCATTGCTATCTAGTTTTTGCACAAATGCATCTGCACGATCGACGGCGGTGAGCTCGGTGGTTCCTGAATCGGGATCAAAGTCCACTGTAAGGGTAAAGTTTCCTGTCACATAGACATTTCCTTTTTTATCGGTGGTGACGGCATTTCCTCGGTCAAAGTTGCCTCCTCCCATTTGTTTTGCCCAAATTAAATCTCCATTCGTATTTAATTTTTGTACAAAAACATCAAAACTTCCTTTGGAGGTAAAGGAGAGGGTGTCATCTCCTGGATCAAAGTCTACAGTGCCCTGAAAGCTACCCGTGATGTAAACATTTCCTTGGGCATCGGTGGCAATAGAAAGAGCGCCGTCATGGAGCTTATCGCCTATTTGTTTGACCCATACCAAGGTGCCATTTGAATCTAGTTTTTGTATAAAGATGTCATTGCCCCCCGCAGAGGTAAAGTTTAGCGTACTGTCTCCTGGAGCGAAATCGACTGTTTTGCGGAATAAACCCGTTGTGTAAATGTTTCCGTTACTATCTGTGGCAATGGAGTACCCTGCATCTAGGTTACGACCTCCCATTTTTATCGCCCAAAGGAACCCTCCTTCTGCATCTAATTTTTGAATATAAATATCTGTTAGCCCTGCGGAGGTTAAATTGAAGGTGTCTGGTCCTGGATCAAAATCAACCGTTCCGCTAAAAGTGCCTGTGGCATAAATATTTCCTTTTTTATCGGTAGTAATGGAATATCCTATTTCATTGCCAAGACCTCCCATTCTTACAGCCCAATCAAGGCTTGTGTTTTGAGAGAATAGAGCGGTGCTGATAAGCCCAAGGGCAAGAAAGAGAAGTTTTGTTTTCATAATATTTAGTGTTAAATTAATAAGGGTAGATATTCCGTTGCCCTAAAAATAATGTATTTTCTGTTTTAGTCTATGGGTTAATTGAGACTTGGCAATTAAGGGTGGAGGTGTTTAATATGCGACAGGTGATAGTAGGTTTTATATTTATATTAATAAACCAAGTGTTTGCAAATATTTTTTACTCAGGTCAAAATTATACTTTTGAGCAACCCGATGGTTCTCTGGTTGAGGCTAAATTATTTGGGGATGTTGCCGCAATGTATGCTGAAACTCCCGATGGGTATACGCTTATACGGGGGGTAGACGGCTGGTTGTACTATGCAGAAAGCACTTTAAGTGGTTCAAAATTAAGCCCTTCTTCTCATATATATCGTGGACTTTCTACCACAGGTCTTAAAATAAAGCCACATATCCGCAGAAGCTCTTTGGTGGATCAACAAGCGATTCGAAAATTTCATTTAAAAAACTCTAATTATCTTCTGAAACCATCTTACAAATCACTTACTAAAAAAAGCAGTCAACAAAAGCCCGATGATATCAATCATTATCGTTCCTTTTCAGGGACGATTAGAGGAATTGTTTTATTAGTAGACTTTTCTGATGAGCCTGCTACTCATACCGTCCAAGATATAAGCGATTTTTTAAATCAAAAGGGTTATAGTAAATACGGCAACAACGGTTCTGTCCGAGATTTCTATAGGGATGCATCCAATGGGAAATTAGACTTTATTCACGATTTATCCCCCACTTATTTTAGGGCTCCTAACCCTAAATCATATTATGACAACGGGCCTTACAGTGTAACAAAGGACTTGTTAAAAGATGCGATCGAATTTTTTGATGATAAGATTGACTTTAGTTTATATGATAATGACAAAGATGGTACGATTGAAGATTTATCAATTATATATGCAGGCAAGGGACAAATTTTTGGAAAAGGAATTTGGCCTCATTCTGGTGGCTTTAATGCTGAAAAAGACGGTGTAAAAATTTCTCGGTATCAAATAACAGATGCAGATCCAGGTTTTTTAGGTTTGTATGTAATGGCTCATGAATCTGGTCATTTGATTTTTGGTTGGCCTGATGCATACGGCACGGGCGATCAAGGGATAATGGGGTCTCGTTCCTCCGAAACCAACCCTCCTCTTCCTAGTGATGTTTACCGAGCCGACCAGGGTTGGATACATATTGTTGATGTGGATGAGAATACGCATGCTTACTTTAGTGATGTAATGAAT
>CAZLBO010000265.1:0-4157 GCA_964557725.1 uncultured Bifidobacteriales bacterium
AAGACGCAGACCTTTGGGGGATTCCCCTAAGATTAGGAATCAGCAAAAAAACACTGGCCGAATCCGCTTGCGAATGGAAGGAACGCTCAGAAAAAGGCTTTGTTAAGGTGCCTTTAAGCGATTTACCCTCTAAAATCAAAGAGCTTTTTTAAACTCCTTCTTACACAAAAAATCAAACTAGAAAAAGGCTCCTCAGAGCCTTTTTCTTTGCCCGTCTAAATAAAAACACTGGTTTTTGTCAGTAAATAATTCAGATTATTTATTCTTGTTCATAAACCGGAAATAACTACTTATAGTGGTAAAAAAGAAGAACACCACAAGATAGAGTGGTATTTTTATTTAAAAACTTTTTGCATTTCCTAAAATTAAATTTTACTTTTTCCCTCGTTGGGTTTAATAGTGACGCTTTTAATTCCATCGTTAAGGGGGGAGATTAATCAAAAATATCATCCCTCTTTGCGATGAAAAAGCAGAAAATCACACGTAATTCGAACTTAAAGTTCCTCCCAACTCGCAGCTTCGGCTGTATTTAACCAAAAGGCAATAAGGGACTCAAAAACTTCCCTTTTGTCTTACACATTAACGTTTTAAAAGGGATGAAGATGCTAGACACCACCTCACAAAATAATTTTGACCCAAATAAAGAATTACTCCTTATACCTAACCCGCAAAGGTTTTCCTTATTTCCCATCAAACACCAAGAACTATTTGATATCTATAAAAAAGCGGAGGCTAGCTTTTGGACGGCAGAAGAAATTGATCTTTTTTATGATTTAGATGACTGGAAATCACTTTCAGACAATGAAAGACATTTTATTAAACACATCCTTGCTTTTTTTGCTGCCTCCGATGGCATTGTCAATGAGAACCTTTGCGTTAATTTTATGAAGGAAGTGCAGTTGCCAGAAGCCCGTTGTTTTTACGGTTTTCAAATTATGATGGAAAACATCCATGCAGAGGTTTATGGATTATTAATTGATAGTTACGTCAAAAATGAAAAAGAAAAAGACTCACTATTTCGTGCAATCGACACCATTCCTGCAGTTAAAAGAAAAGCCGATTGGGCCTTAAAATGGATTGAAAACGGAAACTTTGTGGAACGACTCATCGCTTTTGTTGCAGTGGAAGGCATCTTCTTTTCAGGTAGCTTTTGCGCTCTATTTTGGCTTAAAAAAAGAGGCATTATGCCTGGCCTTACTTTTTCAAATGAACTCATTAGCCGAGATGAAGCCATGCACTGTGAATTTGCAGGTCTCTTATATAAAATGCTCGATTACAATTTAAGTGACACCCGAATCTATGAGATTATTGACGATGCTGTTTCTATTGAAAAAGAATTTATTACAGATGCTATCCCCGTCAATTTAATTGGAATGAATTCAACCATGATGAAGCAATACATTGAATTTGTAGCGGATCACTGGCTCCAATTTTTAGGCCTTAAACCTATCTATAATACAGAGAACCCTTTTGACTTTATGGAAATGATTTCCCTCGATGGAAAAACCAACTTTTTTGAAAAAAGAGTGGGGGATTACCAAAAAGCCAACGTCAATCAATCCGAATCAGAATTACAATTTTCTTTAACCGAAGAATTCTAAAAAAGGGCTTATCAAATGTTTGTTGTTAAAAGATCTGGAAAAAAAGAAAGTGTCAAATTCGATAAGATCACCTCTCGTATTGAAAAGTTATGCTACGGCCTTGTAGGAGGCAGTGTAGATCCTATTGAAATTTCTCGAAAAGTAATTGATGGACTCTACGAGGGAGTCACCACAACGGAATTAGACAACTTGGCTGCGGAAAATGCAGCAAGCCTTGCCTTAACCCACCCTGACTATGGTATTCTTGCCTCTCGTATTGCCATTTCAAACCTTCACAAAAATACGTCTAAATCTTTTTCTGAGGCAATGGAAGCGTTGTACGCTGGCCCCAAAAATAAACCGAAAGACAGTCAAAATTTAATTTCGGATGAGTTTATTGAAGTTGTACGCAAAGAAAAAGAATTTTTAGACTCTACCATTATCTATAACCGAGATTTTAGTTTTGATTATTTTGGGATTAAAACCTTAGAAAAATCATACTTATTGCGGATCAATGGATCCATTGTCGAAAGACCCCAACATATGCTTATGCGATGTTCATTGGGTATTCATGGCAATGACATTAAGTCGGCCGTCAAAACTTATGACATGATGTCTCAAGGGTTTTTTATTCATGCTACTCCTACTCTCTTTAATGCCGGAACAACAAAGCCACAAATGTCCTCTTGCTTTTTAACGACCATTAAAGACGACAGCATTGAAGGCATTTATGAATCCCTAAAAGACTGTGCAAAAATTTCACAATCTGCAGGGGGAATTGGCATCAGTATACATAACATTAGAGCCAAAGGCTCTCCTATCAACGGAACCAACGGAAAAAGTAACGGCATTGTTCCTATGTTAAAAGTGTTTAATGATACCGCCCGCTATGTGGATCAAGGAGGAGGCAAGCGAAAGGGTGCTTTTGCCATCTATATAGAACCATGGCATAAAGATATTTTAGAATTTATGGACTTAAAAAAGAACCACGGTAAAGAAGAACTCCGCGCCCGTGATTTATTTTACGGCCTATGGATAAATGACCTCTTTATGCAACGTGTCGAAAGTAATCAAGAGTGGTCTCTTTTCTGCCCTAATGACGCTCCAGAACTTATCAATGCCTATGGAGAAGAATTTAACGCCATATACACCCGTTACGAACAAAGCAATGTGGATCGTCAAGTGATTAAAGCCCAAGACTTGTGGTTTAAGATTATTGAATCTCAAATTGAAACAGGCACTCCTTACATGATGTATAAAGACGCTTGTAATATTAAGTCTAATCAAAAAAACATAGGCACTATCTTAAGTTCAAACCTATGTACCGAAATTGTTGAATATACTTCTAATGATGAAATTGCTGTTTGTAATTTGGCTTCTGTTTCTCTTCCTAAATTATTAGTCAACAAACAATTCGATTTTGAGCAACTTGAAAAGGTCGTTTCACAAATCACTACCAATTTAAATAAAATTATTGACAACAACTTTTACCCTGTCCCCGAAGCCGCTTATTCCAACAAGCGCCATCGCCCTATTGGCATTGGGGTTCAAGGCTTAGCCGATCTCTTTTGTATGTTAAATATCCCCTTTGATTCACTTGAAGCCAAAAAGCTTAACCGTGATATTGCCGAGACTATTTATTACGCTGCCCTTAAAACTTCTAATCAATTGGCTAAAGACCAAGGAATCTATGAGACCTTTAAAGGAAGCCCCGCTTCGCAAGGTCAACTACAGTTTGACCTGTGGAATGTTGCTCCTTCAAACCGTCACCCTTGGGATGAGTTAAAAGAAGAAATCAAATCCACAGGGCTTCGCAATTCACTTTTAATTGCCCCCATGCCTACGGCTTCTACTTCGCAGATTTTAGGGAATAATGAGTGCTTTGAACCCTATACTTCAAACGTCTATGTCCGAAGGGTCTTATCTGGTGAGTATGTAATTATTAACAAACACTTAGTTAAAAGACTAAATGAATTAGGTTTGTGGAATATAGAGCTCAAAAATAAAATCATTAAAGATGGCGGAAGTATTCAAAATATTCCTGAAATTCCTGCCGAGTTAAAACCTGTTTACAAAACAGTTTGGGAAATTAAACAAAAAGATTTAATTGACATGGCCGCTGATAGAGGCCCTTTTGTTTGTCAGTCTCAATCCCTTAACCTGTTTATCAAAAACCCTTCTCCTTCTAAAATTACTTCTATGCATTTTTACGCTTGGAAGAAGGGCTTAAAAACAGGTATGTATTACTTGAGAATCATGGCGGCCAGTAAAGCGATTCAGTTTACGGTTCAACAAAAAAAGGAACCTGAAACTATTTTAGATACCGCAGGTTCTGGTGTAGGGGTAAATACTATTGCGAGTACCACTCCTCCTGTGACGACCAGTTCGACTTCTGCTGCCACAGCAGAATTAACAGACAATCAAATCCTTACGGAATCGGGGATGGTTTGTGAGTTAAATGGCGATGGTGAATGTGAAATGTGTAGCGGTTAAGGTAAAAGGTTAAACCCTTTTATCCCTATAATTGACTTCCTATTTCCTACCTTCTCCCTTACTGCCAGCTCTATGGCTTCACTC
>CAZLBO010000266.1:0-4122 GCA_964557725.1 uncultured Bifidobacteriales bacterium
TCACCGTACCCATGTGAGTGATTTAAGTTCTTTAGCAGGGACTCGCTTGCAACGTTTACATATTGGCGAAACACCAGTAACAGACTTAAGGCCACTTAAACAACTTCCCTTAACTCGTTTAATATTTTCGCCTAAAAAGATTAAATCGGGGTTGGCTGCTATTCGGAGTTTAAAAAGTTTACGTGAATTGGGGACGGAGCTTGAGAGAAGAATGCCTCCTGTTCAGTTTTGGAAGTGGGCTGATGGTGACCGGAAAGAATAAAGCCCTATTTTTGTGGTGTTTAGTCTTTTTTATGGGTTGTGGCATAAGCACCGATATTATTTACGAACCTACAGTTGTTGTCGATGTAAAGTTAATCTACCACATACAAAATGAGCCATTGCCCTCTACAATGTTCGACCTTACCGAAGGTGACACCCTTTTATTGCAACCCATTTTTTATGATAGTTTAGGACATGCGAATGACTTGGTATTTATACAAAGGCAAGTTGTAGATTCAAATGTACTTAAACCTCTTGACTCCTTTAACTTGTTCGCAAACCATGTGGGGCAATCACCTATTTACTTCAAGGTATTTCAATCAAGTGAACAAAAAAACTTGTTACTTATTGATACTCTATATGCTTATGTCATGACTTCCCCTGATAAACCCTTTGTGACAATTACTACAACCGCACCGTCTACCATTCATGTGGGTGACCAATTCAGATTTGTCGCTTTGGTACAGAATCAAGTAGGGGAAACACTTAGTAGCTCTGTTCGTTGGACTTCAAGTGATTCTGGGGTTGTTGTAGTTGATGAAAACGGCTTGGCACAAGTATTTAGTGCAGGGTCGGCCGTGATATCAGCCCATTTAACGGGAGCAGATATTAGTTCTCACATAGTTGTGGCTCTGGATTCAGGCAAACAGGTGGCCTATATTCAAACAAACTTTTCGCAAATCACTATTAGTCAGGGTGATAGCCTAAACCTTATTGCAACCGCTTTTAGTGCACAAGGCGATACCAATACCAACCAAAAATTGGTTTATGAGGTTGAATCAAAATCATTAGCATCTGTTTCGGCAGATGGACAAGTGATTGCGTTAGCTATCGGGCAGTCTCAATTAATCATTCGAGGACCTGAGGGCGCTATTAAATCGATACCTATCACTGTTACGCTTAATTCAAAAGTGGTATTTCAAGTTATCCCTCATCCTCTTGATACTACTATCTATATTGGTGAAACTTTTACCTATACAGCTAACTTATATAACCAAATTGGGGCAGAGTTAGTTGATAGGCCTATAAATTATTCCCTTAAAGGGGAGTCCGTTACTTTAAGCGAGCAGGGTAAGGTAACGGCTGTTGCGGTTGGTGTCTCTCAAATTACCGCGACTGCCGGAGGCGCGTCATTTACAACATCAATCAAAGTTAATCCTTTAAGTTTACAAGGCACCTTTGAATCTAGCCCAGGTAGTGGTTATAATGTGACGGGAAAGGTGACCTTGCAGGTAGCTGCCAATGGCAAGTTAGAAGTGGTTTTAGGTAGTGATTTTGAGGCCAGTAACGGGCCTGGTTTGGTGGTTTATTTGTCTAAAACTGAAAAAGTAATGACTTCAAGTCTTGAATTGGGTGCCTTGCAGGCCAATAAAGGATTACAAACTTATACACTATCAAGCAATGTGAGTCTCACTGATTTTAAATGGGTGATTATACATTGTAAACCTTTTAATGTGACTTTTGGATATGCTCAAATTAATTAATCGTGCCTTGATTGTATTGTCAATCGTGTCGGTTACCTCTGTTTTTTCAGATTCAAAACCCATTGGCAAAGGCAAAGGGTTCTTTCAATTCACCACTAAATACATTCGTGCCAAGGAATATTACACGCCAGCAGGTGATGTGATTAACATCCCTACCATTAAGGATTACACTACTAGCTTATACGGTGAGTGGGGCATAAACGATCAAGTCTCTTTGATCTTAAATTTGGGGTTATATCGACATTGGGTTATCAATGAACAAATCACTGCAAATAAACAGAATAATACCTTTAATCGGCTTTCAGGTAAGGTGATTCGCAGCTTTGGTGATTCAGAATTAGGGGTTAAAATAGGGCTAGGAAAGGCCAAAAAATGGGATCTGGCCACTAGCTTATCAGTAGGCTTGCCGTTGAGTGAATGGAAAACAGAAAGGAAAGAACACCTTTATATTTTGCCTGACGGTGCCATTGTAAATGATGATGAAGGTTCTTTTGCTATTCCCATAGGTAATGATGACTATCCCATTACAATTGCTATCAGTGGAGATTTTAGCCCTATTAAAGCGCCCATTGAACTTTCTGCCTCGCTAGGGTGGCAGAACCGTCGATACGGGTTAGGTTCAAAGAACTATTCTGATCAGGTGGTATACACTGCTAAAATAGGTTACCCCCACAATAGGGCTTATTATATTTTATCACTTCAGGGGCAAGAGCCTATTCGTAATGGTAACATATTTAAAGACACACGGTTTTTGGGCTTTGGACCTCAGGTTTATGTGAGGGTTACTAAAAACGTAGGTGTTTTAGGTGGCATAGAAACGGCTGTGCGTAGTCAACAAACTTTGAGAGCGTTGGCATTTAAATGTGGCTTTTATTATAAGCTGTAAACTCCTGCCGGCCTTGTCTAGGTAGCAAAAATGAGAATTTAATAGTTCAAAGAAATACGGAAGAGAAAGCCATGATTATAAGTCAAGCGTTCTCTCATCGGGGCATTTTGCTCTTTACTATCTTCCAAAAAGAATTGATAAACAAGATTTAGGTTACGAGTTATATTGAAGCGAAAATCAGCTGATGCCGCTTCAATATTAAATTCATCGACTTGGCCATTGACAAAAGAAAATAACTCGGCCTGTAAATCAACGGTAAAATTTGATAATAACTGAAAGCGAGCGATTAGATTCGTTTCCATTCCTAAGTCATCGGATTCAAAAATAGGTGAGTATGTGTGTTTATCTGAATTTTGAGTAAACTCATCTCGTACATAAGTTTTTCGAGCAGCCCCTCCTACTTGAACCGAAACATCCATAGCCGCTGTTTTTAATAACTCTAAATTGACACCTGCACCAACGCCTAGCTCCAAAGGGCTTAAGGCAGGACTATATTCAAAATCTTGATTGCGAATGACACTTGAGGTATCTCCATTGTTTTTAAGGATGTAATAATTTTGTACGGAGTCCGCCACTTCAATTTCAGGAAAAAGCTGCGTATTTAGCTTTCCGCTGATGTAAGGGCCTACATAATTATTAAGTCGTCGCACCCATGTGCTTCTTATTTGGAAGATATCTATCACAGGCTTAAAATCACTATTTTCAAAATTAAAATCTTGTTTGGTTTTGATCTCATTAATACCAAGATAACGGACATTGTCGTAACGGGCAGTTAAGCGAATATCTGTTAAAAATTTAAAAATAGATTTGTCTTGTTTCCGGTTTTTAAACTTAGTGTCATAGCCAATATTCCCCCCAAAGCGAAGACCATATTTCCAGTTTGTCCCTGCTTTTTTTTGCGTTTTTAAATCTTTTACTCCCCCAGCAATCAATCTTTGTTCATTATTAACATCCTCAAAAACGAGTTCCACAGTGGTTAACTCTCCGGAGTTAAGTTGAACGGTGATGTAATCACTAAAGGAGGTGTAATCGGCCCCTGATCGCATAATCTTATAAACACCAGCAGGAAGTATCCATGTTTTTAGATCCTTAAGTTGCTCCTCTTTTCGGCCAAAGCCTTTTCCATAAGCGACAAAACGATCCATACGGTAAACTTCATAAACATCATTGGTGTATTCGGCTTCCTTGTTAATGGTCTCAATAATTAGCCCTGCCCAGTGAGGTTCGATAATCGTGGTACGACCATCTTCAACATCCACGCCATAGGATATTTTTTGGGATTCATTTCCCGAACCAATTTGAACTTTGTAATGGCCCGCTTCCACAATAATTCTTTCTCCAGGCTTTCCGTTAAAAGCTTTTTTTCTTTTTGAGGAAATAACTTGTATTTTGGGTTCTAACCGAGACTCTGTAAAGACTGGAATAAAAATAGCTCCTGTTCCCATGCCGATAAGAGTTTTATCTCTGGCTAATTGAATATCAATAGGGGGG
>CAZLBO010000267.1:0-4118 GCA_964557725.1 uncultured Bifidobacteriales bacterium
TATAAAGAACTGGTCTCCATGGCTTGATATTTCAATTATATTCATGACGATGTGGAAAGGGTTTATTAACAAAAACGCATACTAAGCTTCTTTTTTCCTCGCAGTTTCCCCTTACTTTTGAGATAATAGGTCTAAACCATTTATTTCAACTCTGTTGCAGGCTTAATGTCCCCAAAAGTTTCCATTATCATCCCTACTTTTAACCGAAAGCAGGTTTTACAGGATACGATTGACAAGCTTGTCGTTCAGGATTACCCTGATTATGAAATTATTATCGTCTCACAAAAATATGAAGTTCAACTCAAAACTCATCCAAAAGTTAAACATTACCATTTACCTAAAGCCAACTTACCCAAAGCCAGAAATTTTGGAATTAGCAAAGCCACAGGGGAGTTCTTCCTTTTTTTAGATGATGACATCATTCCCTCTGCACATCTTATCGAACATCACGTCCATTCTATTACAAAAGGATATGGTGCTGTTGTCGGAAAAGTGATAGATGACCGAGGCCCTGGCACTAGAGAAAAGTTAATTCAGTATAATGCAAAAACGGGAGAATATATCACCGATTTTGGACGAGATAAGGAGGAAGAGAGTCTCTCCTTGGCTGGTGGAAATAGCTCTTATCAAAGAGAAATTTTTGAGAAGCTTCAATTCGATGGTTTTTTTAACCTCACTGCCCATTGGGAAGAAGTAGATTTAGCTTTTAGAATGAGAAAAATGGGGTATAAAATATTATTTCAACCTAAAGCGGAAATTATTCACTTAAAAGCACCTATGGGAGGGTGTAGAAACATGAGCGTTTTTACTTACCATTATAGTCAATTCAAAAACTCCACTCTGATGTATCTCAAACACTCTCAGCTTATTCATATTCCCTATTTTTTAATCTTTCAAAAAAACCTTCTTGAATACATTTCTCGGAAAAAAGAAGGAGGGCACTCAAAACTCATCATTGCCTCTTTTTTATTAGGAATTTCCTCGGGAGCTTTATTTTACCTTTTTGAATTATTATTTTTTAGAAGCAGGTTATCCCCTACTTCCCATCATGAACACTCAGCCAAATAACCTCGTCATTTAGCTTTATCCAAATTGAATTAATTTACTCCTGCACGCCAGTCCACCTTGCCATACTTGGCTATATCTTGACGCACTAGGTTTTCCACATCCCCTTTTATTAATTCTTCAAAAGAAAGAACTTCTGTCGGGCAACTATGCACACAAGTAGAGCAACGCACACATTCTACATCATTCATAGGAATACCCTTATTCGCATAATTCATCACATCAATCCCCATGTGGCACACCTTAGTGCATATATTACATGAAATACACTTCTTCTTTTCTGATAATATCCGATACTTTGAAAACCGAGTATAGATATGCATAAGAGCGGCTAACGGACATCCATAACGACACCAGATTCGACCGCCCATAAAGAAGTAAACCCCTAACCCCAGTACGCCTGCAAAAATAACATCAATAGAAAACTTGTAAGTCCCTACTAAAATATCAGAAACTAATTTCCAATCACTCAACATCCCCTGCTTCACAAAATAAGAAATCACCGTCACGACCACTGCATAAACCAAGATGCCCTGACCTATATTTTCCATTTTTTTGGCTGTAGGCCCATGGGGGCTTTTTTGACGGTATTCATCTCCAAGGGTCTCTGCCATACCACCACAACTACATATCCAACCACAATAGGCGCCTTTACCGTATTTATAAACAAGGTAAAAGAGAATGCCAAAAGTCTGAACAAAAGGATACCAAGTCCAAAAAGTACTTGTTCCAAAATTATTCATGTTAAGAGGCCACAAGAGTATAAACCCAAAAGCTGACCATTTGCCCTGAGGAAACATCTCTCTGATCACATAGCTATCGGGAGAAAAAACACCTGCTATCCAAGGGTCATAGAGGTAATAAGGAAGTAAGAATAAAAAGAAAACTTGGATAGAAACAAGAGTGATCATTTGGCGCTTAATATAACCCGTTCTCTTAATATACGCTCTTCTAAATCCAAAAAGAGCCATGGTGGTACAATACAGTAATGAATAATAATAAGTCGGCTCATAAGCCCACCCCACATTTACGTGAAGCATATTTTTAAAATATACCCATGTAAAAAAAACCGAAACAAAAATGAGATAAGAGTACTTAATCACATTCCAAGTGTTGCCAAAGTATTTTTCTCTCTGCTTTAGCATCAACCCAAAAGCCCATGTTCCAGAAACTATCCAAACGAGAGAACCTGCCCAACCCAAATAAAAATTAAGAGAAGCGTACCAATGGTATTTTTCAAGAGACCAAGAGCTACTCACACTCCAAGGACTGGTAAAATAAGCCGAAAATTTTGAAAGCCAATCTTCTTTTCCTAAAAAGAGATCGACCCCAAACCCCGATTTCCCAAAATACAACATGACAAAAAAACTGAGCATGGCGGTGAGATACACCTTCCAAGAGAGATCCTTCTCCCCTTCCATTTTTATTTTACTGCGTTTAAAAAAGGCTAAAGGAAGCTCTCTCCCAATAAGGGTAAACACGGCATCATTTTTAATGCTTTCTTCCCCTTCTTTTGTCTTAAGGGTTACTTCATTTTCTTTAATTTCTTTAACCTGCGAGGTAAATAAGGGGCGAATGCGTCCGGCTTCAATTTCTTTTTGAAAAGCCTCTGCATTCTCCTCTTTCGGTCGGGAAAATGAACCTTTTCGATAAGAATGAGTCACTTGATTCCCTGCCTGTGCTAAAGCAATAGATGCTTCTAAAGCAGAATCGCCTCCCCCTACCACTAATACTTCTTTCCCCTTAAAGGCTTGGGGGTCATAAAGTTTATTCAATACTTTAGATAGGTTTTCTCCTGGTACTTTTAGTTGTCGGCCATTCCCACTCTTTCCTATTCCTAAAATAACCCTTCTGGCTTTTCTTTTTTCTCCATTGGTTTCGACAATCATGATCCCCGATTTTTTGCTGATCTTTTGAACCATGACTCCAAGGGACAACTTTAAACCTTTATCTTTTATCTGACGATGGAGGTCTTCTAGTAGGGATTCCTTATGCCCATCCACAATTTTTAATTGAGATTTTTGAAGCATATTATCGGGCTTCGCCAGAATCAATTTTCCTTTAGGAAAGTTTTCAATTGTATTAAAAGCTTGGGAGACTTCTAAAAGTTCATATTGATAACCTAATCGTTCACATTCCAGAGCTGCACCAATTCCTGAGGGGCCTGCCCCCACAATCAAGATGTCTAATACTCCTTCAGTATTCTGCGCTTCCGTTTGAGTTTCAAAACCCATTTTCTTAAAATCTTGGACAAGTTTTGCCCCGCTTTCCGTGGCTGTTTTTAATAAAGGCACCCCAGTGAGATCCCCTACAATATAAACCCCTTTCACAGAGGTCTCATTGTTCCTGTCTAATTCAGGGTACTTCTCTACTTCTCCTACAGGAGCCTTTTTCTGTAGCCATGCAAAATATCTTTTAAACATTACCGTCCATTCACTATTGGTTTAAAGTTTTCGTTCTCTCTCACTTTACATTAAATATCGAAAAAAAAATCCATTTCTCTCATAAATTTCGCTCTCTTTATTTTGTAAGTTAATCATATGTCAAAATGAATACTATTTTGTAACATTCTTTTTTTTACTGAGACTACTAGAAGAGATTAATGAAGCCGACAGATAAATTTGCCACCCTCAATAGTGAGGAATTTCTTGCTGGACTTTTAGATAAAAAAACGAAAGGAAAAAGAGCGTTTAGACAACTTGTAGAAATGACCCATGGATTACTAATGAGCTACATAAAAAAATACATTTCTTCCAACGATGAGGCACAAGAGGTTCTTCAAGAAGCCTATTTAGGTATTTATAAGAGTCTCCCTAGCTTTAAAGGGCACTCCAAGTTAACCACTTGGATGTATGGCCTCACCCACTATAAGGTCTGCGACAAATTAAATGATAAGTCTTGGCAACACGCTGAATTTTCAGAAGAAAAAGCCATGAAAAACCTAAAAAATACCGATTCACTCTCAAAAGCTTCTCCTATTGAGTTAGCTCCTGATAAATGGTTGGATATTAAAACGGTTCAAGATATCATCCCCAAAATGGTTGATAAATTGT